>JBEVDR010000027.1:0-11139 GCA_040513215.1 Microbacteriaceae bacterium
TCCGTCGATCTGCCGCCCGCTCCGACCGTGACCGCGGTGCAGCCGCCACAGGTTCCCGACGTGTCGGGATGGACCAAACCTGGTCCCACGCACGGGCGCACGGCATCCGTCTGGTGGATCGTCGTCATGCCGATCCTGCAGCTCATGCTGCTGGTCGGTCTGGTTCTGGCGAACCCGTCCGCCCAAGGCCTGCTATTCGAAGCCACACCGATGGCGATGCCACCCAGTGCCGAAATCATGTCGGCCATCCTCGCGTTCTTCGGCTGGATCGTGCTCTCGACCGCTCTCGCCTCGATGCTGGGAATCCTCGCCGTCCTGTGGCTGGGATTCCGCGACCGTGCAGCCCTGCGCACCCTCGGCCACGAGCGAACCGCGGCACCGTGGTGGACCCTGCTCAGCCCGCTGGTCTACCTCGCGATCCGCACCTATCACGTGCAGAAGGCAACCGGACGCGGCAGCTGGCCGCTCACGGTCTGGGTGATCCTCTACGTGCTGCCGACCGTCGGTATCCTCATCGCCCAGTTCGCGGTGGGCCTGACCAGCGGCTCCTAACGCGGCCCGACGTCAGTAGACGAAGATCTGCAGCCATTCCGGGTTGTGCGCATGCACCAGCACCAGGAACACAACCAGGTCGAACAGCAGGTGCACGCTCACCACATAGCTGAGCGACTTCACGCGCACGAAGATCCAGCCCTGCAGCAGTGCGAACGGAATGGTCAGCAGCGGACCCCAGCTGCGGTAGCCGAGTTCCCACAGGAACGACACGAAGATCGTCGCCTGCAGCAGATTCGCCTGCCACAGCGGGAAATGCCGACGCAGCAGGGTGAACACCACACAGATGAAGAACAGTTCGTCCCAGATGCCGACCGCGTTCACCCCGACGAAGAGGCGCGCCAGCTCATCGGGCGCATGGATCGCCGGCCAATTCTGGTACGCCCCGGAACCGATGAAATAGCTCGGCAGAATCGCCCAGCCCAGCAGCACGACGATCACGAGGTACCAGCGTTCCAGCCGGGTCCAGCGCCGTCCGGTGTTCACCGGGAAGCGGATGGTGTGCGTGCGGTAGCCGAACCGGTCGATGAGATAGGGAACCACGACCGCGAGCGCCAGCACGACACCCATCAGCAGCATGTTGCCGTAACTGATGTTGGCCTCGAGCGAGATGGTGCTGATGATCACGAGTCCCAGCGCGATGAGCACCAGATCCTTGAACAGGGCGCGCCAGACAAGCGCCAGAGCCAGACTCACGCCGAGGGTGACATAACCCGCGACCGGTAACTGCAGACCGAACAACAGAACTGCGGATGCTGCGACCCCCGCTGCAGGCACAAGCCGCCACGACACGCGTGGCGGAGCATCTGTCGCGGTGCTGCTCGTGGTCGTCACAGCATCCAGCATGTCGCGCCGGGTGGGTGTTGTCGAGTTGTGCCGGATGGTGGCAGGTGCGCGGGGCGCAGGCACGAGACATCCGTCTCGGTCAAGGTCTTGGCGATTGTGCTGTTCGGGTGGACACTAAGGCATGCCAACAGCGACGATGACCGCGGCCCAGCGGAAGACATTTGGACAACTGCTGCGCACTCAACGCGAGGAGCTCGACCAACAGATCCTGGCGTTGAGCGGCGAACTCCGGGAGGTGCTCGACTCCCGAGGGGAAGCCTCAGCGGACGACGAGCACGACCCGGAGGGTCCCACCATGACCGCCGAATGGTCGACACTCTCCGGTGTGCGGGGCGACGTGCTCGCCCATCGCGACGCCGTTGACCGAGCCCTCGCCCGCATCGATGCAGGCACCTACGGCACCTGCCTGCGCTGCGGCCAGCAGATCGCGAAGGATCGGCTGCGCGCACGCCCGTCCGCCGAGTACTGCATCGACTGCGCCCGCGCCCTCGAGCCGCACCGCTACTGATCGGCGCGTCGACCGGTTCTTACTGCAAAGTCGACGGGTTTTACTGCAACGTGCCGAGGATCCGATCCGCGAGGTCACGCAGCTGCCCGTCGGTGGCGGTCACCCCGGACTGCTCGCAGCGTTCCTTCAGCAGGGCGAGCACCGATTCGTGCGCCGCCCCGACCTCCACATCGGACCGCACCTGCTCGGCAATGCCGATCAAGCGTTCCTGGTTGGTGGCATCCGTCGCGCCGTCTTCCACTGGTTCAGTCTGAAACTCACCCATCACCCCATGGTTGCCGATGCGTCCGACACTGTCCACCGTTGGGCACAATGGGTTATGGCCACTCCCGTGCTCGCTATTCTCAATCAGCCTTCAACGGATGCCGCGGCACACGTGCCCGGAGCACCCGCGTTTGCGCTCGCCGATCCCGATGCCCCGCAGATCACCGTGCTGGATCTCGGGGTCACCCGCGGCGACGGAGTTTTCGAGACCATCGGTGTCGGCAACGGCCATCCGCAGGCGCTTGAGGCCCATCTGCGACGGTTCGCCCACTCGGCCGAACTGCTCGACCTGCCCGCGCCCGACCCCAACGCCTGGCGGGCCGCGATTCTGGCCGTGATCGACGCGCTCGGCCCGGTGGCGGAGGCCTCGATCAAGACCGTGATGACCCGCGGCATCGAGGGCGACGGCCGGCCGACCGGCTGGGTGCACGGCAGCGTATCGCCCGATTACACCGCGGATCGCACCACCGGTCTTCGGGTGGTGACCCTGGACCGCGGGTTCACTCACGACGTGCAGACCCGCTCACCCTGGTTGCTCGCCGGCGCCAAGTCTCTCTCGTACGCGATCAACCGGGCGGTGTTGCGGGAGGCAGCGCGACGCGATGCCGACGACGTGATCTTCGTCTCGAGCGACGGCTTCGTGCTCGAGGGCCCGACTTCCACCGTGCTCGCGCGTCGCGGATCCACCCTGATCACGCCGGGCACCGGCCTCGGCATCCTGGACGGCACGACGCAGGGCAGCATCTTCCGGTTCGCGGCGGAACAGCAGCTCGACACCGCGTTCGAGCTGCTGACGGTGCGCCAGCTCGCGCAGATGGATGCTCTCTGGCTGGTCTCGAGCGTGCGCCATGCCGCCCCGATCAACACGCTCGACGGGTCGCCGGTCCTGGTCGACACGGAGCTGTCCCGCGCGATGAACTTGTTCCTGCTGCGGCCCGAGGCGTAGACGGTTCCTGTCCCGCGACATCCGTTGAAAATCCACCCTACCCGGGCCTCGCGGGCAAGCGTAGCGTTTTGACTATGACCAAGCACCACCGTCCGACGACGGATGACGAGACCCTCGCGAACATCGAAGACGAAGCGAAGCGACGGAACAAGCGGCCCGATCCGCCGCGGGATGAAGGCGGCGAGGACCCGCAGACGATGATGCACCCGAGCCCGCTCGAGACACGTACCGACCCGAACACCGGACTGCCGCCGTCGCGGCATGCGTACAACTAGAGCGCGGGAGTGAGCGTCCCACCAGGAGCGCACAATGACTGAGAACCGAGGGGTGCCCGAGGAGCGTGCACCCAACACGGAACAGGATTCCGATCATGAAACGGTGGCTGATCCAGACGACGAGCAACTGGGGCAGGAAGCAGACGGCCTCACTGACCCGCAGCCCGCGACGCGCGATGGAGAATTCGGGATCGGAATCACGTCCGCTAATGACCCGCAGACATCACCGGATATGGGTGGCCCGACCTGAATTGGAGGCCACTGCCGACACCACCGTCGCGCCCGCCAGTGACACTGCCACTGGCGGTGTCGGTAGTGGGAGCGGTGGCAGTGTCAGTGGCCCGGAGCAGACTGACCCGTATGGCAACGTGGGCTGAATTTGCCGCGGCGAGTCCGGCACTCGCAGCGAAGGTACGGGAACGGTTCGACTCCGGAACCAACAAGACCATCGCGACCCTGCGCCGCGACGGGTCGCCGCGCATCAGCGGCACCGAGCTCAGCTTCTCCGACACCGATGCGCACCTGGACATGATGCGCGGCGTCAAGTGGCGCGACCTGACCCGCGATCCGCGGTTCGCCGTGCACAGTCCCACGCTGGAGCCGCCCGCCGAACCCACCGAGTGGGTCGGTGAGGCAAAGATCTCCGGGCTGGTGGTGTCGCGCGATCCTCCGGCGGAGGGCGCGATTGCGGATGCCGCGTACTTCACTCTCGACATCCGGGAGGTGGTGCACACCCGAGTAGCCCCCACCGGCGACAAGCTGCTGATCGAGAGCTGGCATCCCGACCGCGGCTATGAATTGCGCGAGCACTAGGCGCTGCGCCGTGCCGCAATGCACCGCAACGCACGCGGCGCCCGTGTTGCATCGCGTTGAGACTGCGCGCACCGGATGTCGAATCGTGACGCAATCCCCGCTCGCACTGTGCCCGGAACGCGCACACTGGATGGATGACCTCGCTCGCCGACGCGCTCGCCAGAGGCCCCGTCATCCTCGACGGTGGCCTCGGTACGCTGCTGGAATCCGAGGGCCATGACCTGTCCAGTGACCTCTGGTCGGCGCGGCTGCTGGTGGAGAATCCGGCTGCGATCCGGCACGCGCATGAGCAGTATTTCGCCGCGGGTGCTCAGGTCGCGATCACCTCGTCCTACCAGGTCAGTTTCGAAGGCCTCGCCCGGCGCGGCATCGTGGGCGCCGATGCCGAACGAGTGCTGCGGCTGAGCGTGCAGCTGGCGACCGATGCCCGGCCTGACGGTGACCGGTGGGTGGCAGCATCCGTCGGCCCGTACGGGGCGATGCTCGCCGACGGGTCCGAGTACCGCGGCGACTATGGACTCAGCGCCGAGCAACTGCGCGCCTGGCATCGGCCGCGGATGCGGGTACTCGCCGACAGTGGTGCCGATGTGCTCGCGATCGAGACGATTCCGTGCCTCGCCGAGGTGCAGGCGGTGCTCGCCGAACTGCACGACACCAGACATCCGGGCTGGCTGGCAGTGACCGCCGCGCACGGCACACTGCGTTCCGGGGAATCGCTCACCGAGGCGTATGCGCTCGCGGACGAGGTCGACGAGATCGTGGCGATGGGCATCAACTGCGCTGACCCGTACGACGTGGCGGCCGCGATCGACGCCGCCCGGTCGGTGACCGCAAAGCCGTTGGTGGTGTATCCGAACAGCGGCGAACGCTGGGACACCAAGAACCACGCGTGGATCGGCGAACCGGGCTTTCCCGACTCTCTGGTGCGCGGGTGGATCGACGCCGGAGCCCGCCTGGTCGGCGGCTGCTGCCGGGTAGCGCCCGAGCAGATCCGCCGAATCGCTGCCTTGACCTAAGCGGCAGCGGAGCGCACGAAGCAGGCAGCAGAGCGCAGGCAGCGAGCATCCGGGCGCGCCACAATGGGGGAATGCAAGACCTGACCGTGCGCGGCGGCCCGGGAGCCCGGGTCGAGACCGAACTTGAGGTGAAGCGGTCCCGGTTTCTCACCCGGCTGGTGCGGGTGGAGAGTGAGGATGCGGCGCGCGCGGTGATCGATGCGGCCCGCCGCGAGCACTGGGACGCTCGGCATCACACGTCGGCGTTCGTCATCGGCGTGGCATCCCCCGGCCAGGTCCGCCGCTCCAATGACGATGGTGAGCCCTCGGGTACTGCCGGCACGCCGATGCTGGACGCGCTGACCGGCCGCGGGTTCGTGGACGTCGTCGCGGTAGTGACCCGATACTTCGGAGGGGTGCTGCTTGGCGCGGGTGGGCTGGTGCGGGCCTATTCCGGCGCCGTGCTGGCCGCTGTCGACAGGGCAGAAGCTGAGCGGCTGGTCGTGCGGCGCGAACGTCGGCAATTGTTCGAGCTCCCGCTGCCGCACGCCGATGCCGGCAGGGTCGAGTCAGAGCTGCGCCGCCGCGGAGTGCTCGTCGTGGGCATCGGATACAGCGAGCACGCGGTGCTGCGGCTGGCGTCGACGGATGCCGCGGCAGAGCTCGACGCGATCGTCGCCAGCGTCACGGCGGGGGAAGGACGGACCCGGCCCGCGGGCCAAGAGTGGGTGGACGTGGAGCCACGGTAACCAGACTCTCAGTGTGTCGATCAGGCGGCGGCGACGTACGCTGAAGCAATGAGCCTCACCCCTCCGACAGCAGCGAAGAAGCCGCACAAGAGAGTGCACCACGGCGACGAGTTCATCGATAACTACGAGTGGCTGCGCGACAAGGAGAATCCGGCAGTCCTCGACCACCTGACCGCGGAAAACGAGTACACCCAGTCACGGACCGAGCATCTCGCCCTGCTGCAGGAGCAGATCTACGAGGAGATCAAGAACCGCACCCAGGAGACCGACCTCAGTGTGCCGATCCGCCGCGGCGACTGGTGGTACTACACCCGCACCATCGAGGGTGAGCAGTACGGGGTGCACTGCCGCGCCCCCATCAGCGCGGCCGATGACTGGATTCCCCCGGTCGTCGACGAGACGGGCAGCACCAGCCTGCCCGGCGAACAGGTGATCCTCGACGACAACGCGGAAGCCGACGGCCACGAGTTCTACGCGCTAGGCAGCTTCGACCTCAGTATCGACGGCAGCCTGCTGCTCTACGGCGTCGACACCGAGGGCGACGAACGGTACACGCTGCGGGTGCGCCAGCTCGACACCGGAGAGAACCTGCCGGATGAGATTCCCGGCACCTCCTCCGGTGCCCTTTTTGACCCGAGCGGTCGCTACATCTTCTACACCACCGTTGACGAGGCGTGGCGTCCGGACAAGGCCTGGCGGCATGAGGTGGGCACTGCGGCGGCAGACGATGTGATGGTCTTCGAGGAGAAGGACGAGAAGTTCTGGGTCGGCATCGGCCGCAGCCGGAGCCGTAAGTTCCTGGTGATCGACTCCGGATCGAACATCACCAGCGAGACCTGGCTGCTCGACACGGCCGACCCGACGGCTGACTTCCGGGTGGTCTGGCCGCGCCGCACCGGCGTCGAGTACGAGGTGAAGCACGCCGTGGTCGAGGGCGAGGACCGGCTGCTGATCGTGCACAACAATCAGGCCATCAACTTCGAGTTGATCTCGGTGCCGGTCGCCGACCCGCTCGGTCCGCGACGCACCGTGCTGCCGCATCGAGCCGATGTGCGGCTGGAGAACGTGGATGTGTTCCGTGACCACGTGGTCGCCGAATACCGCCGTGAGGGCATAACCCGGGTGGGCGTTGCGAAACTGCCGCACGCCGGTGGGGTTCCGATCGACGACCACAAGAACGGACGCTTCACCGAGTTGACGTTCGAGGAGGAGATCTACTCGGTGGGCACCGCCGGCAATCCCGACTGGGACCAGCCCACCGTGCGTCTCAGCTACACCAGCATGGTCACCCCGTCGACTGTGTACGACTACGTGGTGCAGACCGGCGAGCTGCGGCTGCTGAAACGGCAGCCGGTGCTCGGCCACTTCGACCCCGCCGTCTATGAGCAGCGCCGGGAATGGGCCACCGCCGAGGATGGCACCCGCATCCCGATCTCGCTGGTGTTCCGCCGCGACCTGGCCCAACGCGGCGACCCGGCACCGACCCTGCTCTACGGCTACGGCTCGTACGAGCACAGCGTCGACCCGGGATTCGGCATCGCCCGGCTCAGCCTGCTCGATCGCGGCATGGTGTTCGCGATCGCGCACGTGCGCGGCGGCGGCGAACTCGGGCGGCTCTGGTACGAGCACGGCAAGCTGCTGCGCAAACGCAACAGCTTCACCGACTTCGTGGCGTGCGCGAAACACCTGATCGACGAGGGCTACACCCGGCCAGAGCAGTTGGTGGCGGAGGGGCATAGCGCCGGCGGCCTGCTGGTCGGTGCGGTGGCGAACATCGCCCCCGAGTTGTTCGCGGGTGTGCTGAGCGGTGTGCCATTCGTGGACACGCTCACCACCATCCTCGACCCGTCACTTCCGCTCACCGTGATCGAGTGGGAGGAGTGGGGCGACCCGCTGCACGACCCGGAGGTGTACGCCTACATGAAGGCGTACAGCCCGTACGAGAACGTGCACACGAGCGGGTATCCGCGCATCCTGGCCGTCACCAGCCTGAACGACACCCGCGTGCTGTACGTCGAACCGGCGAAATGGGTGGCCCGGCTGCGTGAGGTCGGCGCCGACGTGCTGCTGAAGACGGAGATGGCCGCCGGACACGGCGGTGTCTCGGGCCGGTACCGGGCGTGGGAGGAACGGGCGTTCGACTACGCCTGGGTGCTGGACGCGGCGGGGGTGCACCCGCACTAGCGGCGGCCGGGCACGGCGAAAGGCTCCGAGTCCTCAACGGAACTCTGGAGCCTTTCTTGTCCAGAGGTTCAATTCACTGGTTTTCACCAGTCACCGGTTACACCCGGTCGGTTTCACCTCTTTCGTACCTTCCACGGTACGCCGGGTGCCCGGAAATGCAAGAGCGGAATCCGCATTTCTTGGGGTGATTTTCCACCGAAAGCGGTGCATCACTCGGTGGCAAGCACCACCTTCCCGCGCAGGTGCCCGGCCATCAGGTGCTTGTAGGCGTCCCGTACCCGCTCGATCGGGTATACCGAGTCGAGCGGAAGAATCAGCTCACCGGATGCCACCAGCCTGGCCACCTCGGCAAGATCCGCCCGGCTCGCCTGGAAGCCCCCGACCGTGCCGATCCCGAGGTCCGGCCGGTACGTCTTGGCGGCGATCGTGTTGATCCGCGGTCCTGGCACACCGAGCTCAAGGGCGGCATCGATCGTCTCCGGCCCGTGCTGGTCGAGCACCGCGGTGACACCACCGGGCGCCACCTCGCGCACCCGGTCGACGAGACCCTCGCCGTATGCCACCGGAATCACGCCGAGCTTCCGCAGGAACTCGTGGTTCGCCTCACTGGCGGTGCCGATCACCGTGGCGCCGGTGCGCCGCGCGAGTTGCGCGGTGAGCACGCCGACTCCCCCGGCCGCGGCGCTGACGAGCACCGTGTCGGATGCCCCGAGCCCCAGGGAGCGCACGGCCGCCCACGCGGTCCGTCCGGCGATGTCCAGCGCACCCGCCCGCTCCACATCAAGTCCCACCGGAATCGGCAGCACCTTGTCGGCCTCGATCAGCAGAAAGTCGGCTTGCGCGAACATCCGCGAGCCGCCGAACACGTGATCGCCCGCCTGGAGGCCGACGACTCCCCTGCCCACCTCGTCGATCACTCCGGCGAAGTCGTTGCCATTGCCGGACGGCATCGTCACGCCGTACCGCGCGGCCGAGCGCCCACCGGTGAAGATTTTCCAGTCCACCGGGTTCAACCCGGCGATGATCACCCGTACGCGTACTTGCCCGGGCCCTGCCGTGGGCGGCGGAACCTCGATCAGCTGCAGAACTTCTGGCCCACCGAAGCGGTCGAATATCACTGTGCGCATGCTCTAAACCTAGGCGTGTCGTGAACTCGCGGCGGAAGAGTGCGCCGGGAACGCGACATCCGTTTCCCCGCGTGGCGTTCATCTAACATTCATAAAGCTCTGGTCGAATGTGGAAGACAGGCGATGTGGACTGACCGGTTCGCAACAGCAACTCAAAGGACATCCTTGTGACGATGCGAACGGCGGAGTACCCCAGGCCGGACCACTTCATCCTCCATCTCAGTGACACGCACCTTCTCGCCGGCGGCGACAGGTTGTACGGATCGGTTGACAGTGAAGCCCATCTGCGGCGACTGTTCGACGAACTCGAGGCCTCCGGCGGCCGTCCTGAGGCCATCATCTTCACCGGCGACCTCGCCGATCGCGGCGAACCCGACGCCTACGCGCGCTTGCGCGCGATCGTCGAGCCGGCCGCCGATCGGCTCGACGCTCAGGTGATCTGGGTGATGGGCAACCACGACGAACGGTCATCGTTCCGGCTGCAGCTGCTCGGCGAATTGCCGTCCGAGAGCCCGATCGACCGGGTCTACTCCGTGAACGGGCTGCGAGTGATCACTCTCGACTCCACCGTTCCCGGATACCACCACGGCGAGGTGTCACCGGAGCAGCTGGAATGGCTCGCCGACGAGCTGGCGACGCCCGCGCCACACGGCACCCTGCTCGCCATGCACCACCCGCCGGTTCCGAGCGTGCTCGATCTCGCGGTGTCGGTGGAGTTGCACGATCAGGCGCCGCTCGCCGAGGTGCTCCTCGGCACCGATGTGCGCAGCATCCTCGCCGGTCACCTGCACTATTCGTCCACCGCCACGTTCGCCGGCATCCCGGTGTCGGTGGCGTCGGCCACCTGCTACACCCAGGACCTCAACGTCCCCGTCGGCGGCACGCGCGGCCGCGACGGCGCACAGGGCTTCAACCTCGTGCACGTCTACCCGGACACGGTGCTGCACTCGGTGGTCCCGCTCGGCAGTTACCAGCCGCTGGATTACATCGACGCGGCCGAGACCGCGCGCCGGCTGGCGGCCGACGGCATCCGGATCGCGCCGTCCAGCGTGCACGGGCCGCCGACCACGCCGATCCCCGTCATGGTCTGAGCGACGCTGCGACGGGCGCCGGCTCGATCCACGGGTGGGCGGATGCCGCGGCCGCGGTCACCGCATCGTTGATCGTCTCGGCAGCCTCCGCGTCGATGCCGCGGGAGTCGACGCCGCGAGAGTGGATGCCGAGCCCGCGTCCGCCACTCGCGGTGCGCTCGGGCTCCGGTTCCTCTGAACGCTCCCACGGCGCAGGGAACGGGAAGTACTTCTCCAGGAACTCGGTGACCGCAGCCGTGCGCGTCTCGTCGGAGATCTCGGGGTTGCTGCCGTCGTTCAGGCAGAACATGTCCTGATCGCGGCGCTTGACGAGCCGGTCCATCGCCGGCAGCGCCGAGCGCAGCGTCGTCTCGATGTACTTGACCCTGGCCTGGTTCTGAATGACGGCATGCCCGGCCATCAGCGCGTAGTAGTGGTAGAAGGAGTTCGTCACCGAGATGTCGGTGGCCGAGCGGAACTGGCTGGCCGCCGTGCGGGCGAAGTCCTCGGGAAACTCGCGCTCCATGGTGTCGAGCACGTCGCGGCGAAGCGGCGCAGCGCAGTGTTCGAGGTGGCGCGTCGTCACCTTGCCGAAGCGCTGCTTGAGCAGCCGGCGGTTCACACGGGCGGCGTTGTCGTGGCCGCTCCGGCTCGGGTTGCTCTCGCCGAGCCCGATGCGGGTTCCCGCCTCGACGAACTTCGTCACGCCGCCGGGCGAGAAGAACAGCTCGGGGCTGAGCGGGCGGCCGAAGAACATGTCGTCGTTGGAGTAGAGGAAGTGCTGGGCGATGCCCGGGATGTGGTGCAGCT
>JBEVDR010000028.1:0-24661 GCA_040513215.1 Microbacteriaceae bacterium
TGTCCTTGAACGGACCGTTGGCGGTCTCGGAGAAGGGCTGCCCGGACACGAAGCTGAGCCCGCCGTCCGCCTCCGCGGCGATGTTGTCGACGGTGACCCACTGCTGGACGATCAGCTTTCGCATGGCGCCGACTGTAGCCCGCTCGCGCGATCCTCGCTCCCCTACGCTGTGTGGAATGACGGGAGAACTGGCTCACCGAGCAGCGAAGCATCTGGGAGGGTCGCACCGACCGACTCGAGCACTTCGTCACCAGCACTGACAAGGAAGCTCACGAATGACCACCTCGATCAATCCCGAACTCGCACCGCAGCGCCGCCGACCGCGACCAGCACGAGGTACTCGGCTTCCACGAAGGGTGGGGCACCGTCATCCGGCAGCTCGCCGAACAGTTGAGTCGCGAGACTAGCCGGTTGGCGCGGCCGACACGCGCCACGCTCTTGACGCACTCCCCCGCCTCTGCTGGACTCGCTCCGATGCCTCTTCGACGTCGATCCGCTATGGAAGGAGAGCAGCATCATGACCGAGCCCACCGGCAAAGCTCCCGCTCAAGGTGACGACCGCGCGATCCTGACGAACCGTCAGGGACATCCGGTGTACGACAACCAGAATCAGCGCACGGTCGGGGCCCGCGGGCCGGCAACGCTCGAGAACTATCAGTATTTGGAGAAGATCAGCCACTTCGACCGGGAGCGGATTCCCGAGCGGGTGGTTCACGCGCGTGGCGCCGTCGCGTTCGGACATTTCGAAGCCACCGGCAAGTGGGGCGACGAGCCGATCTCGAAGTACACCAGGGCGCGGCTGTTCCAGGAGGCCGGCAAGCAGACTGATCTGGCGATCCGGTTCTCCACCGTGATCGGCGGCCGAGACTCCGCCGAGACCGCGCGCGACCCGCGCGGATTCGCCGTAAAGTTCTACACCGACGACGGCAACTGGGACCTTGTCGGCAACAACCTTGCCGTGTTCTTCATTCGCGACGCGCTGAAGTTTCCCGACGTCATCCACTCGCTGAAGCCCGACCCGGTGACGTTCCGGCAGGAGCCGGCGCGGATCTTCGACTTCATGTCGCAGACCCCGGAATCTCTGCACATGCTGGTGAACCTGTTCAGTCCGCGCGGCATCCCTGCCGACTATCGGCACATGCAGGGCTTCGGGGTGAACACCTACAAGTGGTGCAATCAGGCAGGCGAAACGGTGCTGGTGAAGTACCACTGGCAGCCACAACAGGGCGTGAAGAGCATGACCGCCGAGGATGCCGCGAACCTGCAGGCCACCGAAACCGGGCACGCCTCGAAGGACCTGTACGAGGCGATTGCTCGCGGCGAGCACCCCAAGTGGGACCTGTACGTGCAGATGATGAGCGACGACGAGCATCCGGACCTGGACTGGGATCCGCTGGATGACACCAAGACCTGGCCGGAGCAGGACTTCCCGCCGAAACTCGTCGGCACCATGACGCTCACCGGCAACGTCAGCGACCACCACCAGGACAACGAGCAGATCGCCTTTGGCACCGGAGTGCTGGTCGACGGGCTCGACTTCTCCGACGACAAAATGCTGGTCGGACGCACGTTCAGCTACAGCGACACGCAGCGCTACCGCGTCGGCCCCAACTACCTGCAGCTGCCGGTGAACTCGCCGTCCGCCGAGGTCGCCACCAACCAGCGCGGAGGCCAGATGTCGTTCTTCGTCGACCTCGGCCACGGCCAGAACCCGCACGTCAATTACGAACCGTCGATCACCGGCGGGCTGCGCGAGGCACAGTACGCGACAGATGACATCGAGGGCCCGGTGCTGGCCGGCCGGCTGATCCGGGCGCGGATCCCCCGCACCAACGACTACCAGCAGGCCGGGCAACGCTACCAGCTGATGGAGCAGTGGGAGAAGGACGACCTCGTGAAGAACTTCGTCGACCTGATCGGGCAGGCTGCCGACGCCGTTCAGCAGCGGATGGTGTGGCACTTCCTGCTCGTCGACGACGACCTGGGCCTGCGGGTGGGTGAAGGTCTCGGCATCCGCCCCGACGATGTTGGGAGCTTGGAGCCGTTGCCCGGTCAGACCCTGAACGACGAGGAACGCGGCCGTCTGCAGAACCTCGGTAAGAACGGGGCACGGGATGTCACGGACCTCACCATGACGCACTGCGTGCACAACGAGCGGGTCGTGATCGAACGCTGAGGCACCATGAAAGGGGACGTCCCACCTGAGGCGAGAAGTCCCCTTTCATCCTTGGGCGCGTGCTACGGGGATTCCGCTGGGGCAGGCGGATCCACCGACGTGGTCGGCGCATCCGTCACGTCCAGCACCCCCGGCAGTGCTGTCGAGACGATCGACCGCAACTGCCCGTTGTCATCCATGAAGCTGACGACCACCCGCAGGCTGGCCGACGTGTCGCTGTCGCCTGGAACAAATGTGTCCACCCACCCATCGGATTCGTCCGGCAGATTGTCGCCGGTCTGGGATGGCGTCCACGCTCCTGTGCCATCGCCAACCTGCCAGTTGAAGCGGATCTGCGTCGGGTTACCCACGGCCGCGGAGTCGAAGTTCACCGTCGCCGTCAGAGCCTGCCCTTCGGTTGGCGGCGCGATCACCCCGTCGAACGACACTGAGCCGAAGCCTTCGCAAGGCTCCATTGTCTCCAGCACCAGGCAACCATCCAGGAACTGCAGGATCTCGACATTCCGAAGGATGTCGGCCCCTTCGCTCTCCGCGGGTGCGTTGACTCCGGTGTGCTCGATCCGCGTGTAGCCGTTGCCGAGATCGGTAATCGTGTAGTCCTCAACGGACTGGGCATACACGGCAGTGTCTACGACACCGTCTTCCTGATCGATCACGATCTCACGCACGATATCGATGCTGCCGGGGTTGACCTGCTGGTTGAAGACTGCGACGCGCAGTTGCTCAGCGGTGTCGAATCGCTGCCCATCCGCCTCAAGCTGGACCCGTAGGTAGGCGTCGCCATCGATGAAGTCGTCACCGCCTCGGCCCTCGATGATGTCGCTCCCCGAGCCGCCGACGAGCAGGTTGTTTACTCCCTCGGTATCGGTCGGCAGCGGGTTGGCCATGAACCGCAGGGCATAATCCTCATGGTCCGGACCAGGTCGGAGAAGCGGCTCCAGCCCATCGATCAGGGTCAGTGTCTCCTGCGTCATTTTGTGCCGGTCAGAGTCGGAATCGGAAGCATCATCAACCGCGCTGCCGATGCCGCGAAGGATGTCGTTTCCAGAACCGCCCGACAGCGCTTCGACCAGGTCGTAGCGATCACGAACCGCTTGAACGTCGGGTCGCTGCAGTACGCCGAACTTGAGGTCGGCATCCACGCCGATGGCAGAGCCGTAATACGTCACCCAGTCGTAACCGAGCGCGCCCTCGTGACGGTCGACGCCCAGCGGCCGGCCGACGAGAATATCGTCCCCGCCTTCACCTTCCATGTCGTCGTTACCACTCCCGCCGTGCACGACGTCGTTTCCGCCGTTCGGGTCGTTCTGGAACTGGTTGGCGTTGTCGCCTTGCAGCAGGTCCGCACCGCCCCCGCCTTCGATCCAGTCGTCATCCTCACCGCCGAAGACGATCTCGCCTCCTGCTCCGCCGAGGTAGACGTCGTCGCCGGTGCTCAGGAACCCGGTGGTGGCGTTGTCACTTCCGCCGACGACGAAATCGTCGCCGTGAGAAGACAAGAGGAGGTCTTGACCCGCGCCGCCGTTGATGGCGTCGTTGCCCAGGCCGCCCTTGATGTTGTCGAGCCCGAAGAGGTCGGTGATGACGTCGTCTCCTGCACCGCCGATGATCGAGTCATTGCCTGATCCACCTTCGATGCGGTCGTCTCCCCCGTGACCCCAGAGAGCGTCGTCGCCCTGGCCTCCTCGGATGGAGTCAGCTGCCGTGCGGTTGCCGTGGATCTCAATGTGCTCGTCGCCGTCCCACCTGTAGGTTCCGTTGGCCATCTGCACGAGGCTCGCGGGCATCGGAGAGGGCAGGGCCTCGAGGTCGAAGTATGGATCCTGGACCGCAAAGATGTTCGCGGGCAGCAGCGATGCGTCGGAATTGCGCTGGATCAGATCAGCGAATGAATTCGCTTCGAGTGCCGCGAACAACTGGTTGCCTTGATTGCGGAACAGGTAGTAGAACCGGTCGGCGAACTGCAGCTGTTCCAGCTGTTGCTCGAACACGAAGTTGAACGTCGCGCCCAGCATCCCGCCGAACGGTTCCAGCGCCTCGGCGAGGCCACCCACCCAGAAGTCGACATCATCGAGACCGGTGTTCACCGCCCCGTCGACGTTTGCCCACTCGGATCCCGCCAGGCTGTTCATGAAGGCCAGGCGGTCTTCGGGTGCGGCCACGGTCGTCGGCGCGAGTCCAGCCAACTGTTCTTCGATGTGTAATCCGAGTGCGGCGGTACCGCCGAGAATCGTGATCTCCTGCACGTTGAGTCTGTCTAGTTCGTCCATGACCCGTGCTGGCACGTCGCCTTGCGGCACGAGAACCACTGGGGCGCCGAGGAGCCCGGCCACCGACGCTGCCGCCAATGCGTCTGGGAAATTTGCACCCGTAGCAATGAAGGCGCGGTCTGCACCGTTCGGGAAGCTGGCTTCGCTGATCAGAGAAGCGGTGTCGTAAAGATTCTGCCCTCCCAGCCGGGTTACTCCGCCAGAGGTGAACCCACCGAGTTGCGCCTCTACAGTCGCGCCGACCACAAGCGGGCCTCCAAGCACGACGATGCGCTGCGGTCTAAGGCGGGTGAGCTCTGCTGACGTCGCTGAAGGGATGCGGTCCTTCTCTACGAGCAGCACTGGTGCGCCATCACGTGCCGCGACCGCGGAACCTGCAAGCGCGTCGGGGAAGTCGTGACCTGTTGCGACATACGCGACATCAACCCCTGCGCTGAATGTTGCCTTGCTGATCTCCGCGGCCGTGTCGAACAGCGTTGCGCCTCCGATTCGGCTCACCGCACCGGAAGTGTAGCCGCGCAGACTGGAGGCGACACCCTCGCTCACCGCGAGGGGGCCACCGAGCACCACGATCTTTGCCGGCTTCAGACGCGCCAGCTCCAACGCTGTTGCTCGAGGCACTCCGTCAGGCTCCACCAGGAGAACTGGTCCGCCTTCCACTGCTGCGGCGGGGCCGCCAGCCAGCGCATCGGGAAAGTTCCGACCGTTCGTCACATATGCGACGGGAACACCTGGCTCGAAGTGTGACTGGCTGATCAGAGCAGCGGTCTCGAACAGGTCACTGCCTCCGATCCGGCTGAGGAACTCTTCGCCGGCCGGTGCACCGTTCACGAGCAGACTGGCCGCGGCCCGCTTGCCGGCGATTGTGCTCTCGGTCGTGATCGTCGGGTGAGTGCCATACGCGGCCACGAAGTTGACGAGTGAGGCATTGTTGCCGCCGCGTCCGAAGTTGTTGCCGTTCTTCAAACTGAGACCGAAATCCGCCCAGCTCGTGTAGGGCTCAAGCAGCGGGTCACCTGAGGCGTCGAAGAACATCTTGCGCGCGGCCTGCAGCGGCGGTGTTCCCGTGTCCCGGCTTCGCAGGATGTTGATGGTCGCGAGGTCGAGCGGGAGCCCGAGCAGTTCATTGCGCAGAGTGTTGATGACGTGCTCATCGATCTGGTTCGCAACCTGGTTCGTTGTGCCGTTGATGATCGATCCGGCCGCCTGATCGGGTGTCAGCGTGCCGTCCATGTCAAAGGCGCGCGGGTTCAGGAAGCCGTCCAGCAGTGGAACGTCTGCGGTGCCGAAGCCCGAGCGAGCGATGTCCTCGGTGAGGAGGGAGTGCCCGAACCGGTAAACAACGTGGGCGAACTCGGCCATGATGGCCGGGTCGATCGTCGCGTTGTAGCTGTTCTCGTTGAAAACAACGGTGTTGATCTGCGGCTGCACCGATCGTGCGAACTCTTCGAACACGAGGTGCTGGTACTGCATCTCGGTTGCGTAGCGTGCGGCTTGGAAGAGTCGCTGCTCATAGGTCCAGTCGTCGGCTTCGGGCTGGGGAAGCGGTTGTCCCATCAGGGCGTCCCAGGTGTGCGCTTCTCCTTGGAAGGCGTTCTCCAACTCGGGGTTTGCGCCGAGGACGTCCTTTATGTGGTTAAGCACCCTGTTGTGTTCGGAGTGGAAGACGTGGTGCACGGCGGTCAGCCCGATGTTCTCGTTGCCACGGCCATCACCGGTGACGAAGTGATCGTCGAGCAGCCCGTTGTCGTATCCGCTCAGATCCGTCGGATCTTGTGTTGCACCGTGTGCGATGTCGTCGAGGAACGCATGGTTGGTCCGCAGGGCGTCGTCGGTCGAGATGGGCTCAGCGGGGTTGCCCTCAACCAGCACGTTGCCCTCGTTGATGAGCACGGGGAAGCCGTTCTCGCCGGGCAAGAAGTTTCCATAGGGGTCGGTGGCCACCTGAGGCACGTTGACCACGTCTGGGTAGTCAGCCTTGTCCGATTCCGGACCGCCGAGCTGGATTCCGAGCACCTCTCGGGCCTGTCGCTTCACATCACCCCAGGTCGCGAGTCCACCTGTTGGCGCGTCGAGCAGTCGGCCCGTGTCGCGCGGTGCACCGTCGACAAGCTCGTATTCCCGAAGGAACACCTGGTGCGAGGGATGCGACGTGTATGTCTGGTTCTGATCGACCCACGGGGTGGTTTGGTTGTTGTGTTCGTCATCGTCCGTGCCGACGACCCCATCCGCACCGGGTAGGCGGGTTGCTCGGCTGAGCATGAGGAAGTTGGTTCGCGACCCCTCGACATACAGAGGGTCGTCAGGCTGCAAGGGAACCACGAGCGTGCCGTTGCCGCCCTTGTTCACCAGGTCGAGCCCGTGGTCGAAGAACTGGCCGAAAAACGTGAACCAGGCATTGCTCGGGGCAGAGAGGCCCTCGTCTGGCGCCGAGTTGGGGAGGAAGATCGTGCCGTCGTTGCGCACCTCGGAGCCTTCGGTGCTTTCGGCTGCGTTGACCGCCGCGGGGTTGTTGACGGTCTGGTCGACAATCAGATTGCTGATCGTGCGGGGATCGGAGTCGTACACAAAACTGCCGGGCGCGGACATCCCGTAACACGTCGTTCCCGCTGCGCACATGTCAGTCGATCCGGGAGGGTTCGGCGGCCCACCCACGACGGCGGGGTCGGCGTCGGACCAGACCGGTTCGGTGAGACGCGGGAACGGCCGGTCAGCAGCACCGAAGTGCTCCTGACCCTCACGGAGGTTGTTGAATGATCCGTCCACGGTGCGAATACCGAACGGGAGTGCGGGATCGGGCACGCACTTTCCGCTAGTGTCGGTCGGCTCGGCACACAGCAGATCGCCTCCTGCCGCATGCGCCTCGCCAATCTGAATCTGCTGGAGCATGAACTCCAGATCCGCGGGAAGCAGCAGGAAACTCGGATTGGTATCGGTCGCCGCGAAAGCGGCAGGCGGAGGATTCATCAACGTAATCCCCACAACCAACGCGGCACCTGCCGCGATCGCTGTGGTGAATCGCCTGCGCGTGTGCAGAGCGACGAATCCGGCAGATGGGCGTGATGCAGTCACGTCGGGTCCCCTTTGACCGTGTCGGGGCTTCGGGTTCCCCAACCTTGAAGAAGGGTCTATTCGACACCGGCGTCGGAAACAAGGGCGCGGCGCCTAATCACCCCCGAATTGGGGGAATTACATATGACGTAAATGAGCCGTTTGTGGCGCTGTATGGGATGGCGATATGGTATCGATCTCTACAGCCAGTCCTGCCGTTTGAATGTGAAGTACAGGCCGAACGAGATCGTCACGATCGCCGCCGATGAGAACCAGAAACCCCAGGGCTCGGCGAAGCCGGGGTATGGCACGTTCTGCCCGTAGTAGCCGGTGATGGCGGTGGGCACGGCGATGATCGCCGCCCAGCTGGTCACCTTCTTCATGATCATGTTCATCCGGTTGCCCTGCAGCCCGACGTTGGTTTCGAGGATCGTGGTGACCAGGTCGCGCAGCGAATCGGTCCAGTCCGTCGCCCGGAGCACGTGGTCGTAGACATCCTGGAAGTAGGGCATCATCTCGCGCGACATCATGTCGAAGTCACGGCGCATGATCGTGTTCACCACCTCGCGCATCGGCATCACGACCCGGCGCAGCCGAACCAGGCTCTTGCGGAGTTCGAAGGAGCGGCGCTGGATGTCGCCGTTGCGTGGCTTCTCCTCGAACAGGGCGTCTTCCAGTCCGTCGATCTGCTCGTCGAGACGTTGCACGGTGTCGAAGTAACCATCGACGATCTCGTCGAGCAGGCCCCAGAGCAGGAAGGACGAGCCGTGCACCGACAGCCGGGAGTCGTTGTCCCAGCGGCGAACCACCTGCGACATGTCGAACTCCGGCCCGTGGATGGTAATCAGAGCGTTAGGGGTGACGAACGCCTTGATTTCGGATGTCGTCAGCTCACCGGTCTTGGAATTGAGCGTGGCAGCGTAGGCGGCGAGGAAGAGATGGGTGTCGTACCGGTCGAGCTTCGGCCGCTGGTAGTCGTGCAGCGCGTCCTCAATGGCGAGGTGGTGCAGGCCGAGTTCCTCCTCGATCTGGGCGAGATCCTCGGCCGTCGGCGCAATGAAGTCGGCCCACACCGCCACCCCCTCGCCGACGACGAGGTCGGAGACGTCGGCCATCGGAAAGTCGCGCGACTCAAGCGCGCCATGGCGGTACAGGCGAGTGTTCACAGTGCCGCCATGCTAGCCCCGGCGGGCACCGACCGCGGTGAGGGCGTGCGCCAGTGTCGCGTCAGTCGATCAGGACGAAGATGCCGAGCACGATCAGCCAGATCGACCAGAGGGTGTAGCCAATGGGCACCAACAGGCCAGCCGGCGCCCACCCGGTCGGCTCGGCGGGCCCGACGAACTCGAGCGCGCCGATCATCAGCACCACGCCGATCACGATGCCGGCAAGACTCAGCCACACTGGAAGGCCGGTCGAGGTCAGCGCCGCCACCGAGAACAGGATGCTCCACAGCCCGGTGAACGCATAGCCGAGGTGCTCCCCCACGGCCACCCCGAGGTACCGGTTCACCGACTGGAACACCACCGCCGCGGCATCCCGCTCCCCCGCCGACACCGACGGGTCTGCCGCCGTGCGCGCCAGGTATGGCACCAGAAACGGCCAGCGCATCAGGCCGAGCGCCTGCACCAGCCCGGCCAACACGCCCACGGCAATAGTGGCCGTGACCAGCGTGTTGTCAGCTGCGCGGATCACCGTGGCGGTCAGCACGGCAACCGCAATGAACAGCACCGCGGACACCGCGAGGCCCCACCACAGCAGCACGAGGCGGGTGCCGCCGGCGGCGAACTTGCTGAGCACGTCGCGCGTGGGTTGCCGCAGGATGCCAGGGTACTCGAAGCGGGCCGCCAGCAGGGCGTAGAACGTGTTGAAGATGATCGGCACGATGATGAGTGAGAGACCCACGAGAACCGTCATGTGCTGTTCCAATCTCACCGCGCACGGCACCGGGTGCAGCGACCGCGTGTGAGCCATTCTGTCGCGATTGAGTCCACACGCGCCGGATCAATCACGACGAACTGGATCAAACCTTCTCACGGTGGGCCCTGCCGGGATCGAACCGACGACATCCACGGTGTAAACGTGGCGCTCTACCAGCTGAGCTAAAGGCCCTTCACCCTTGCGGGCGGGTCTATATTACGGGGTTTCGACGAGCTCAACCAACGCGAGGGGGTTGCTCAACCGGCAACAGGCGCGGGGAGGACCAACTGCAGCGCGGCTCGGTAGTCCTCGATATCGCGCGGCTCGGCCGGGGCGTTGATGAAGCGCGCCTTGATCACCCCGTCGGTGTCGATCACGAAGGTAGCCCGCGTGGCGAACCCCTTCTCCTCGACGAACACGCCGTACTCCTTCGACACGCCGCCGTGCGGCCAGAAGTCCGCCAGCAGGGTGAAGTTGTAGCCCTCCTGCTCGGCGAACGCCCGAAGCGATGCCTTCGAGTCCACCGAGATGCCGATCAACTCGATCCCGTTCTGCTCGAACAACGCCAGGTTGTCCCGCAGTGTGCAGAGTTCGCCGGTGCAGACACCGGTGAACGCCAACGGGAAGAACACCAGCGCGACCGGCTTCTTGCCCCGGAACTCGGAGAGGCGGATGTGCTCCCCGAACTGATTGGGCAACTCGAAGTCAGGGGCGTGAGTGTCGATTTCCAAAGCCATGATGTGGTCCTTCCGCGGCCCGCACGGGAAAGCGCGCGGACACGATCGGCCATCCTACGCCTGTGCGCGGGAGGAGGAAAGTCACAACTAGACTTCCGGTGCATAGTCGTTAACCGTGAAGGCTCAACCCAGCGTTGCGTGTCAGGCTGTGCAGGATCTGTCTCAACCAGGAAGAGGTCACAGTGACGGTAAACGACCAGGACCCGTACTCGGTGAATCACACCGACGTGGACCCGGAAGAAACCGCTGAATGGCAAGAGTCGCTCGACGCAGTCGTCGCGGAGAAGGGCCATGAGCGCGGGCGGGAGGTCATGCTTAATCTGTTGAAGCGGTCGAAAGAGCTTCAGCTGGGCGTGCCGATGGTTCCGACCACCGACTACATCAACACCATCGCGCCGGAGGACGAGCCGGAGTTCCCCGGCGACGAGGACATCGAACGCCGCTACCGCGCATGGATCCGCTGGAACGCCGCGATCACCGTGCACCGCGCGCAGCGCCCCGAGATCAGCGTCGGCGGTCACATCGCGACGTACGCGTCATCCGCTTCTCTCTATGAAGTCGGCGAGAACTACTTCTTCCGCGGCCAGGACCACCAGTCCGGTGGCGACCAGGTCTTCTTCCAGGGGCACGCCTCCCCCGGCATGTATGCCCGCGCCTTCCTCGAAGGCCGCCTCAGCGAAACCCAGCTCGACGGATTCCGTCAGGAGCGCTCGAAGGCCCCGCACGGGCTCAGCTCCTACCCGCACCCCCGTCTGATGCCGGACTTCTGGCAGTTCCCCACCGTGTCGATGGGCCTTGGCCCGATCAACGCGATCTATCAGGCTCAGGCCAACAAGTACCTCGCGAACCGCGGCATCAAGGACACCGGCGACCAGCACGTCTGGGCCTTCCTCGGCGACGGCGAAATGGACGAGGTCGAGAGCCGCGGTGCCCTGCAGTGGGCAACCAACGAGGGCCTCGACAACCTCACCTTCGTCGTGAACTGCAACCTGCAGCGCCTCGACGGACCGGTGCGCGGCAACGGCAAGATCATGCAGGAGCTGGAAAGCTTCTTCCGCGGCGCCGGCTGGCACGTCATCAAGGTGGTCTGGGGCCGCGAGTGGGACGACCTGCTCGCCCGCGACAAGGACGGCGCGCTCGTCAACCTGATGAACGTCACCCCGGATGGCGACTACCAGACGTACAAGGCCGAGGACGGCGCCTTCGTGCGCGAGAACTTCTTCGGCCGCGACCCGCGCACCGCGGAGCTGGTCAAGGACTACACCGACGAGCAGATCTGGGGCCTCAAACGAGGCGGCCACGACTACCGCAAGGTGTACGCGGCGTTCAAGGCCGCCACCGAGCACAAGGGCGGACAGCCCACCGTGATCCTGGCCCACACCATCAAGGGCTACGGCCTCGGCAAGTCATTCGAGGGCCGCAACGCGACCCACCAGATGAAGAAGCTGACGCTGAACGACCTCAAGCAGTTCCGTGACGAGATGCGCATCCCGGTCACCGACGCGCAGCTCGAAGAGAACCCGTACCAGCCGCCGTACTACCACCCGGGCGAGAACGACGAGGCGATCCAGTACCTGCAGGAGCGTCGTCGCGAGCTCGGGGGGTACGTTCCGGAGCGCCGCAGCAAGTACACCCAGCTGACGCTGCCCGATGACTCGCTGTACGAGGTCACCAAGCGCGGCTCCGGCAAGCAGATGGTGGCCACCACCATGGCGTTTGCGCGCCTGCTGAAGGACCTGCTGCGCGCCAAGGACTTCGGCCACCGCGTCGTGCCGATCATTCCGGATGAGGCCCGCACCTTCGGTATGGACGCGTACTTCCCGACCGCGAAGATCTACAACCCGAACGGCCAGCACTACATGTCGGTCGACCGGGAACTACTGCTCGCCTACAAGGAGAGCCCGCAGGGCCAGATCGTGCACGTCGGCATCAACGAGGCCGGCGCATTCGCCGCCTTCACCGCCGCCGGCACGTCCTACGCCACGCACGGCGAACCGCTGATCCCGGTGTACGTCTTCTACTCGATGTTCGGGTTCCAGCGCACCGGCGACGCCATGTGGGCAGCCGGCGACCAGATGGCCCGCGGCTTCATCATCGGCGCCACCGCCGGTCGCACCACGCTCACCGGTGAGGGACTGCAGCACGCCGACGGACACTCGCCGCTGCTGGCATCCACCAACCCGGCGGTCGTCACCTACGACCCCGCGTACGGCTATGAGCTCGGCCACATCGTGCAGGCCGGACTTGAGCGTATGTACGGTGGCCAGCACCAGGACCCGAACGTCATGTACTACATCACGGTGTACAACGAGCCGATGCAGCAGCCAGTCGAGCCGGAGAACCTGGACGTCGATGGCCTGCTGAAGGGCATCTACCAGCTGAACCAGGGAACCTCGACCGGCCCGAAGGCGCAGTTGCTCGCCTCCGGTGTTGCGCTCCCCTGGGCGCTGGAAGCCCAGGCCCTGCTCGCCGCGGACTGGAACGTGTCGGCGGATGTCTGGAGCGTCACCTCCTGGACCGAGCTGCGCCGCGAAGGCCTCGCTGCCGAGGAACACAACTTCCTCTACCCAGACGAAGAGCCGCAGGTTCCGTACGTGACACAGAAGCTGTCCCGCGCCGAGGGCCCGTTCCTCGCCGTGACCGACTTCATGCACGCGGTGCCCGACCAGATCCGACAGTTCGTGCCCGGCGACTACGCCACCCTCGGCGCGGATGGCTTCGGCTTCTCGGACACGCGCGCCGCCGCTCGTCGCTACTTCAAGATCGACGGACCGTCGCTGGTGGTGCGCACGCTCGAATCGCTGGCCAAGCAGGGCAAGGTTGACCGCGCCCTCATCGGTCAGGCGATCGAGAAGTACCGCCTGCACGACGTCGCAGCCGGTACCACCGGAACGGCCGGCGGGGAGAGCTAACCCACCCGTGCCCACGCCCAAAACCAAACAGCAGACGCTCGCATGGTTGCGCGCGGTCTCGGGAGAACTCGCGACCGCGACAATCAAGCGTCTGGAGGAGACGCTGCCCTGGTATAGCGATATGCCACCAGGGCGGCGCTCCGCTGTCGGCATGGTGGCGCAGGCCGGCATCACCTCGTTCATCGCCTGGTATGAGGACCCGAAGTCCACTCCGTGGGTGGCGGCTGATGTCTTCGGCGCTGCTCCCCGCGAGCTGCTGCGTTCGGTGAGCCTGCAGCAGACGCTGCAGCTGATCCGGGTGACCGTGGAACTCGTCGAGGACCGCGTGAAGGACGGCGACAACACGCTCCGCGAGGCGATCCTGCTGTACTCGCGGGAGATCGCGTTCGCCGCCGCCGACGTGTACGCCCGCGCCGCCGAGGCGCGCGGTCTCTGGGATGCGCGCCTCGAGGCACTCGTAGTCGACTCCATCCTTTCCGGTGAGTACGACAACGAACTGCCCAGCCGGATCGCGGCTCTCGGCTGGAACGGCCACGGCGAAGCCTGCGTGCTGGTCGGCACCGCGCCGCACATGCTGGACGTCGACCAGCTCCGCCGCACCGCCCGTCACCTCGAATCCGATCTGCTGATCGGGGTGCAGGGCAACCGACTGGTCCTGGTGATCGGCCGGGCCCGTTCCGCCGCCGCGGACCAGGCCGAGGATGCGCCACCACCGATGCCGTTCATCGACATCGCGCGCCAGCTGGAACCGGGCTTCGGCCCCGGCCATCTCGTGCTCGGTCCCGAGGTGGAAACGCTGGTGGACGCCTCTCGCAGCGCTAAGGCAGCGCTGGCCGGGTTCGCCGTCGCCAAGGCCTGGCGCAACGCACCACGCCCGACGCTCGCCGATGACCTGTTGCCCGAGCGAGCACTCGCCGGTGACCCCATCGCCCGGTCTACGCTGATCAATCGCATCTATCGCCCGCTGAAGAACCACTCCACGGACCTGCTGGCCACCCTGTGGTGCTACCTCGACAATGGCCGCTCGCTCGAAGCGACCGCCCGCGAGCTGTTCGTACACCCGAACACGGTGCGCTACCGGTTGAAGAGAATCAGCGAGGTCATCGGCTGGGATGCCACCGGTGCCCGGGAGGCACTGATCCTGCAGTCTGCGCTCATCATCGGCTCCATCGCGGAACCAGACGGGCAGAAGCGGCACTGACCGCTAGGGCGCGCACAACACATCCGCCGATCTTTGGTGGAATACCTACACCAAGCACCGCCAATCAGGTTGGGAGACTAGATAAGTGATTGTTGTCGTTGCCCCAGGACAGGGCTCTCAGACCCCCGGATTCCTTGAACCGTGGCTGGCTGAAGAGCGATTCCGCGACCAGCTCAGCCGTATCTCCGACACCGTCGGCATGGACATGGTCGCCCACGGCACCGTGTCCGACGCCGACACCATCCGCGACACGGCCGTCGCCCAGCCGCTCATCGTGGCGGCCGGCCTGCTCACGCTGAGCGCCCTCTTCGACGGCGATCGCCGGAAGAAGATCGGCGGCATCGCCGGGCACTCCGTGGGCGAGATCACCGCGGCAGCCGGGGCCGGCATCCTCACCGAATCCGACGCCATGCGTTTCGTGCGCGAGCGCGGCACTGCCATGGCGGCCGCAGCCGCCGAAGTGCAGACCGGAATGAGCGCCGTCGTCGGCGGCGATGAGGCGGTCCTGCTCGAGACGCTCGATCGCCTCGGCCTCTTCCCCGCCAACTTCAACGGCGGCGGGCAGATCGTGGTCGCCGGTGAGCTGCCGGCACTCGACGAGCTGAAGGCGGCCCCGCCGGCCGGCTCCCGGGTGATCCCGCTGCAGGTTGCCGGGGCATTCCATACCCGCTACATGGCTCCGGCCGTGAACCACCTCGGCGACGTTGCCGCGAGCCTGACCGTGACAGACCCCTCGCTCCCCCTCTGGACCAACCGGGACGGCAAGCAGGTGACATCCGGCCCGGTCTTCGTCGACCTGCTTGTCGGCCAGGTGTCCTCCCCGGTGCGCTGGGACCTGACCATGGAGTCGCTGGCCGAGGCCGGAGTGACCGGCATCATCGAGCTTGCCCCCGCCGGTGCGCTGGTCGGCCTCGCCAAGCGCGGGCTGCGCGGCGTTCCCGCCGTAGCCGTGAAGACACCTGACGACCTGCCCGCCGCCCTCGAAATGATTGACGCACACGCATGACGCATCCCACCCTCATCCAGCAGTCCACCGGCGTGGAGTTCACCCGCATCTACAGCTACGGCGCCGCGCGCGGCGACCTGTCGGTGCCGAACGACGACCTGGTCGGCCCGATCGATTCCAGTGATGAGTGGATCAAGCAGCGCACAGGAATCATCACCCGCGCCCGGGCATCGGTCGATCGGTCTGCGCTCGACATGGCCACCGAGGCTGCACAGGAGGCCATCGAGAAGTCCGGCATCACGCCCGACCAGATCGACCTGGTGATCGTCGCCACCATCAGCAACGTGCAGCAGACGCCGTCGATGGCCGCCGTTGTCGCCGACCGGGTCGGCGCCAACCCCGCCGCCGCGTACGACGCGAACGCCGCCTGTGCCGGATTCAGCTACGCGATCACCCAGGCGGACGCCCTGATTCGCAGCGGCGCCGCCCACTACGCGATCGTCATCGGCGCGGAGAAGCTCTCCGACGTCGTTGACCCCACCGACCGCACGATCTCCTTCCTGCTCGGTGATGGCGCTGGCGCCGTCGTCGTCGGCCCGAGCGAGTTCCCCGGCATCGCCGCCCCGGTCTGGGGATCGGATGGCTCACGAGCCGGCGCGATCGCGATGAACTCCACCCTCGTGGAGTACCGCGACGGCAAGGGAGAGTGGCCCACTCTTCGTCAGGAAGGCCAGACGGTGTTCCGCTGGGCCGTCTGGGAGATGGCAAAGGTCGCCAAGCAGGCGCTCGACGCCGCCGGCATCACCAGCGACCAGCTCGGGGCGTTCATCCCGCACCAGGCCAACATGCGCATCATCGACGAGTTCGCCAAGCAGCTCAAACTGCCGGAATCCGTCATCATCGCTCGCGACATCGCGACCACCGGCAACACGTCGGCAGCCTCGATCCCGCTGGCCACCCACCGTCTGCTCAACGAGCATCCGGAACTCAGCGGCCAGCTCGCCCTGCAAATCGGCTTCGGCGCGGGCCTCGTGTTCGGAGCCCAAGTAGTAGTTCTTCCGTAGACTGACTCTCGGTCAAAAACGATCCACAAGGAGAAAACAATGGCATTGTCCACCGAAGAAGTTCTTGCCGGCCTGGCAGAACTCGTCAACGACGAAACCGGCATTGCAACCGACACGGTTGAACTCGACAAGTCGTTCACCGACGACCTGGACATCGACTCGATCTCGATGATGACCATTGTCGTTAACGCCGAAGAGAAGTTCGACGTGAAGATCCCCGACGAAGAGGTCAAGAACCTCAAGACCGTCGGCGACGCTGTGACCTTCATCGTCAACGCCCAGGCCTAGGCCGAGTTGCACCAGGTGGGGGCCTGTGGCCCCCACCACTGCATGTTTTCCCTTTGACCTCCCTTTGTGACCCGCAGAGAGCATCGTTATGACCAAAAAGATTGTCGTCACCGGTATCGGCGCGACCTCCCCCCTGGGCGGAACCGCCCGTGAGACCTGGAACGCGCTCCTCGCGGGCGAGTCCGGAATCACCCGCCTCGAGCAGGAGTGGGTCGAGCGCTACGAGCTCCCCGTCACGTTCGCCGGACAGGCCAAGGTTCCCGCCGCAGACGTGCTGGCACGCCAGGAGATCAAGCGACTCGACCCGTCCAGCCAGTTCGCACTGATCGCCGCGCGCGAAGCATGGGCGGATGCCGGCGCTCCCGACCTCGACCCGCTGCGTGTGGGCGTCGACTACTCCACCGGCATCGGCGGTCTCTGGACCCTCCTCGACGCGTTCGAAACGCTGAAGGAGAAGGGACCCCGCCGCGTCCTGCCAATGACCATCCCGATGATCATGCCGAACGGCGCCGCCGCCGCGATCAGCATGAATATCCCTTCCCGCGCCTACGCTCGGACCGTGGTTTCCGCGTGCGCGTCGAGCACCGAGGCCCTCGCCAACGCCTACGAGCACCTGCAGCAGGGACTCGCGGATGTCGTCATCGCCGGTGGCACCGAGGCCGTCGTGCACCCGCTGCCCATCGCCGCGTTCGCCTCGATGCAGGCACTGTCACGTCGCAACGACGACCCGGCCGCGGCATCCCGTCCCTACGACAGCGACCGAGACGGCTTCGTACTGAGCGAAGGCGCCGGCGCCCTAGTGCTGGAAACCGAGGAGCACGCTCTCGCGCGCGGCGCCCGGATCTACGCCGAGCTCGCCGGAGCCGCCGTCACCGCGGACTCCTACCACATCACCGCGCCCGACCCCGAGGGATCCGCCGCGGCCCGCGCCATGCTCGACGCGCTCGAGCAGGCCGGTGCCACGCCGCAGGACGTGCACCACATCAACGCGCACGCCACCTCCACGCCGGTCGGTGACGTCGCCGAGTACAACGCCATGCTCCGCGTCTTCGGTGACCACCTGCCGAACATCCCGGTGTCGGCCACTAAGGCGGCCACCGGTCACCTGCTCGGTGGCACCGGCGCGCTCGAGGCGATCTTCACGATCCTCGCGCTGCACGAGCGCACCGCTCCCCCGACGATCAACCTCACCAACCAGGATCCCGCGATCCCGCTCGATGTCGTCACCACTGCGCGCCCGCTGCCCGAAGGGCCGCTGCTCGCGATCAGCAACTCGTTCGGCTTCGGCGGGCACAACGCCGTGGCGGCGTTCCGCAGCTACTGATTTCGAGACGCGGCCGACCCCGTCGGGCGCTCCTCAACCAGCGGGCGGGCGTTGGTCGAGCTTGTCGAGACCCCTCTCAACAAGCTCGACCAACAAGCGGATGCCGCACGACCGGGCCCGAACCCGGCCGCGCGACTAACCGCCCTGCGTCACCCCACCTTGTGGAGCCACACCACCTGGCTGTCCTCACCGGCGTACCGGAAAGGCTCCAGCTCCTCGTCCCACGCGCGGCCGAGGGCCAGGCGCAGTTCGCGGTGTAGCTCAAGCGCGTTAGTTCCCGCGATCTCCATGGCGTACCGCACGCGATCCTCCGGGATCACCGTGTTTCCTGCCGTGTCGGTCTGTGCGTAGTAGATGCCGAGGTCGGGCGTGTGCATCCAGCGGCCGCCGTCGGTGCCGAGCCCGGCATCCTCGGTCACCTCGTAACGGAGGTGCTCCCAGCCGCGCAGGGCCGATGCCAACCGGGCACCGGTGCCCTTCTCGCCTTCCCAGTAGAACTCCGCGCGCTGGGCACCCCGCAGTACCGGCTGACGGGTCCAGTCGAAGTTCACGGCACGACCAAGTGCGCGACCTGCAGCCCATTCGACATGGGGGCAGAGCGCGCGGGGAGCGGAGTGAACATAGATCACTCCGCGCGCGGTTGCAGCAGCCACTTTCACTCCGTTTCGTTAGGTACGACTTCCCCATCGACCTGTGAATCAGAGTTTCGGTGTTGCATTCAGCATTATTGCGGACCCGCGCCGACAATAACAAGCGTGTCATTCAAATAATTTGAGGATGACTTGCCGCTAAAGTCGGCTGTATGTCGACCCGGATGGCGATTCTCGCCGTGCTCACGCTCGGCCCCGCCTATGGGTATCAGTTGCATGGCGAGGTCGTGGAACGCACCGGCCGCGAGCGCCCCCTGAACGCCGGGCAGGTGTACTCCACCCTTGACCGGTTGAAGCGCGACGGACTGGTGCGCGACGCCGGGCTGAGCGACGACGGACTCCCGCTCTACAAGCTCAGTCCAACCGGCGCGGCCGCCGCGTCGGAGTGGCTGACGGATGGCTCGAGCTCGGACTGGGGCGACATGGTCGAGCGCGTGCTGCTGGCCCGATCGTTGCCCGGCTGTGATTCCGGCCCGCTGCTCGCCTCGGTGCGGCACGCCTGGCTGCGGCGGGCGTCGACGGCGTCGGGACCGCGGGTTCAGGCCACCCGGCTGCTCGCCGAGGCTGCGCTGCGCTGGCTCGATGACCTGCCGCCGACGGCTGGCTGGCCGGTGCGTACCGACCGGCCGAAGCGCGGCCGTCGCCGCATCCCGCAAGCGGCCTGACTACTTCGCATCGGCATACGAGTCGACGACGGCGACCGTTACCCTGAAGTCGACCGGGCTGCCCGGGAACAGCAGTCGGCCGGTATCGGCCGCCGCCTGTTCCAGGATGTCAGCCACCTGCGGCGCCAGCGCCTTCGGGGTGTGCACCATCACCTCGTCATGCAGGAAGAAGGCGAGATGCGGCCCATCCGTTAGCGACCCGTCGTGCAGCTGCCGCAGCCGCATCCGCACCGATGCCATCCAGCTGAGCGCCCATTCCGCCGCGGTGCCCTGCACCACGAAGTTGCGGGTGAAGCGCCCCCAGCTGCGCGCCTGATTACGCGCGCTCGACCGCAGCGCGGCGGACGCGCTCTCATCGGATGCCTCATCCTGCGACTGCCGCCACGCCTCACTGGGCGCCGGCGAGGTACGACCGAGCCAGGTGCTCACCCGTTCGCCGCGCTCGCCCGCTCGCGCCGCGTGCTCGACCAGCCCGATCGCCCGCGGGAATGCGCGCGCCAGCCGAGGCAGCATCCGGCCGCTCTCCCCGGTGGTACCGCCGTACATGGCGCCGAGCATCCCGTACTTGGCCTGCTGGCGGGTCTCCACGGCGCCGGCCGCGACCATGCCCTCGTACAGGTCTCCGCCGCGGCCGGCCCGGGCCATCGCCGTGTCGCCCGCCATGGCCGCGAGGATGCGGGGCTCCAGCTGGGCGGCATCGGCAACCACGAGCGTCCACCCGGGATCGGCCCGAACGGCGTCGCGCACCTGGTGCGGCAGTTGCAGGGCGCCGCCGCCGTCGGATGCCCAGCGACCGGTGACGACTCCGCCCGGGATATAGGTGGGGCGGAAGCGCCCGCCGGCCACCCAGGTGTCGAGCCAGTGCCATCCGTTCGCCGTCATCAGCCTGGCCAGCTTCTTGTACTCCAGCAAGGGCTCGATCGCGGGGTGCTCGATCTCGGAGAGTTCCCATGAGCGGGTGCTCTCCGCGGCGATCCCGGCGCCGCGCAGTGCCTTCAGCAGCTCGCCGGGTGAATCAGGATTCAGCTCGGGCACCTCGAGCGCTGCCCGCACCTCAGCGAGCTTCGCTTCCAGCTTGCTGGGCCGGTAGCCCGCGAACGGACGCGGGCCGAGCATCTCCGCCAGGATGCGCTCGTGTTCGTCGGCCCGCCACGGCACGCCCGCGTATGTCATCTCCGCGGCCACGAGCGCCCCGGCGGACTCGGCGGCGAGCAGCAGCCCGAGACGTCCGTCGGTCTGCCTGAGCGCGCGCTGCTGCAGTAGGAATTCCGCGATCGGATCATCGTCGGACGCCGACTCCAGCTCGAATAGCCCGAGCGAGGCGGGCGCCGTGCGCGGTCCGTCCCACCCCGAGGATGGCGCTGTGGCAAGGTCACTGGACGCGGTCATCTCGCTCGCCCGCAGTATCGCGTGGCAGAGGCGCAGGTCGACGCAGCGGGCGACGGTCACACCTGCCTCAAGCAGCCGCGGGTACCAGAGGGCTGTGTCCGACCACACCCAGCGCGGGTGCTGCCGCTCAAGCTCTCGGACCAGCGGTGCCAGCGACATCCGGGACACCTCGTGAACGTCAGCGCGGGCGAAGTCGGCCCCGTCCGCGGCGAGCGTGGTCAGCCGTACGTCGCCTTCCGGCAGAGAGCTGAGAACGACGTGCATCCCACCAGTCTGCCGGGTGGCGGCGACAGTCCCGACTCAGCCTGGTACGAACTGAGCCGGCTCAGCCGATGCGCGGCGGCTCGTGTCGCCCAGCATCGGGGTCTGGCGTGTCTGGCGCGCTGGTGTCACGCACGGTGGGATCGGTGGTGTCGCTGCTGGTGCCGGCGGGCGTGTCACGCCGCACGTCGGCATGCCGACCCGTGTTCACGTCGGGGTCAACTTTGTCGGCCTTGTTAAGGGTCTCCTGGGCCTCCGCCCGCACCTGCTGGGCATCGTTCTGTCGCTGTGCGGCCTCGCGGCGCAAACGCTCGGCGTCGACTTCCGCCTGACGGGCATTCGCGTCCGCCTGCGCGGCCTTTGCCTCGCGCTCCTTCGCGGCGAGCTCTGACTCCTGCGCCTTTGCCCGCAGTTCAGCGGCCTGCTTGCGGTTCTGCTCGTCGCGCGCACCTTGACGCTGCCGCATGAAGAACACGATGGCAGCAACAACAATGGCGATGACGACGATGGCGACAATGATCCACACCAACTGGTTGTCCATGACCGTCTACCTTTCTTCGGGAGATCTATTGCGACCAGTTAACTCCCGACAGCGCGCGTTCACCATACCCACAGGCCGCTCCAAGATTCCGGGCCTACGCGCAGCAGACGGCCCAGGCGCGAATCGCTGCCCGGGCCGTCAACGTGGTCGGTGCTACTTGAACGCGTCCTTGACGTTTTCGCCCGCCTGCTTGAGGTTGGCCTTAGTCTGATCCGCCTTACCCTCTGCTTCCAGGTCCGGGTTGTCGGTCGCGTCGCCGACGGCTTCCTTCATCTTGCCGGTGGCCTTCTCGGCTGCGTTCTTCGCCTTGTCGTCGAATCCCATGATTAGTTCCTCACTTCCTCATGTGCATCGCGCCTGTGCGCGTGTGTTCGACTCTGGTTCGCCAAGCTGGGAACCGGGTGGGTGACGGCAGGGAAACCGCGCCGTGTCAGTACCGCGATGGCGCATCGGCGTCCGTGATCTTCTCCCCGTCTGGTGCGACCACCCACCAGACGCCGCCGACTCCCTGTCCGTTGGCATCGCCGGGTTCCGCGTCTTCGGCGAAGTGGTACAGCGGCAGGCCGTTGATGGTGACCTGGTCGCTGCCATCGGGCCGGGTGTGCAATCCGAGCTGTCCCTCGATCCCCTCCCCCGTGGGCTCATCTGATGAGGTGACCGGCGGCCAGGTCTCGGCGCAATCGTCTTCGCAGGTGCTGTTCAGTCCTGCGGTGTCGTTGTCGTACAGGTACAGCGTCCTGCCGTCTTCGTCGACCACGATCTCACCGAGGTCGCTGTCTGCCGTCGTGATGGTGAGCGCACCCTTCACATTCTGGCCGTCGCCCTCCGTGGTGCGCGGTGCGCTGCCGTTCCCGGTCGTGTCGCTCGCCGGTTGACTGCAGCCGCCGAGCGCCGCAACGGCGACCAACGCGATCAGCAGTCCGCGAAGCGTGTGGGATGTCTCGATCATGAGCGGTACCTTCTTCCCGAAAGCAGTCTCCCAATCCGCAGAATAATCCCCCGTCACGCGCGCGTCTGCCCCTTCAGGCCTGCTATTCACCGAGGGGCATCACGGTGAGCGTGGCATGGCGGGGGCGGACAGGTGAGCAGGACCGTGTGAGCGCACGAACAGTCGATGCGAGGCGGCGCAGGCCGCGCGCAGCGTACGGTAGTAGCCGATCAGCTGGCGGTCTTCGCTCTGCTCCGCCCAGGTGACGGCACGGTAGCCGCGTTCGCCGGCCACCTCGAGCGCGCGGATCACCGCGTAGCGTCGGCCGTACTGGGCGGTCATCTCCCAGACGCCCGGTTCCACCTCGACCGCGGCCAGAATCGGATGCCAGTGCCCGATGTACTCGGCCAGGGCCCGGGCCGCAGCATCCGCGGCATCCTGCACGGCGTGCCGCATCGCCATGTTTCTGCTTCCTCTCTCGAAGCAGCCGGCCCTGCACTGCCAGTCTAGGCATCGCCACCGAGAGCGTCACGGGCCACGGACCAGGGCGTCACGGGCCACGGCGTCAGCTGACGGCCCGGGCGTCACACGTGCGGGCCGCGAAAGTGCCCGTTCGCGCCGGTGTCGCAGGCTCAAGCTCCGCGGACGGCCCCGGCATTAGTCAGGACGGAGATCTTCGACAATCCGTAGCTCAGGAAGGAACGATCTTCCTTCATGAGCGCACTAGTCCTTCCTGACGGCGAGGCCTCGACGTATCCGGTCGCTCGGGAAGGAATTCATCTCCTTCGTGAGCGCGAGAGTCGTACCTGACGGCGACGACCCACTGCGGCATCCGTCAGTTGGTCCGAACCGTGCCATTCGGGGCCACCGTGATGACCATCGCGATGCGCTTGCGGTTGATCACCCGCGCGATCACGACAATCAGCCAGAGACCGAAGGTGAAGAAGGTAAGCACGATGTTCCAGAACCAGCCGATGCGTTTGTTCTTCGAGAGCACGGCCTGGTCATCCGTGATCGACTGCACCTCCCAGCCCTTCGCGGCATAGCGTGCGATCTCGGCATTCAGGATGCGGGCGCGTGCGGCGTCGGGCAGCGGTGCTCGTGAGTCGACCATGATCGCAGCCTAATCCGGTCCGCCGCGGCACAGCCAGCCCCGGCGGGACCCGGCGGCTCGCTATCCGGCCGGAACCGGCTCAGCTGCTGCTGGCGCGGCAGGTGCTGCCGATGCGGCCGGTGCTTCGTCGACGGTCACCATCGGCTCGCCGCCGACGGCGGACGAGACCGGAGTGCCCGACTTGAGTGTTGCTCGGGTATCTGGGGTTACCCTGGGTGTCCCCGGAGTCCGAGCCGTAGAAGGGCCACGCCCGTGGCGATGAACCAGACCCAGAGCAGCACCCCGTACGCCCAATAGAAAGACGGGGCAGCGTGCCGCAGCACTTCGCTGATGATCCCCAGCGCCCCGGTGAGGATTCCCAACCACCCGACGACGCGGGGAAACACACCGCGCACCATCACAAAGGAAATCAGCAGGATTCCGACCGCGGAGAGCACACCGACTATGGCCGGTGTGTTGTTCTCCGCGATGATCGCCTCGGCCGCTGTCGCGTATACGTCGCGGAATTCCGCGGATGCTGCCACGTAGCGGTCACTCAGATACACCAGAGTCAGCGATCCCCGGCTGGTGACGGGCACGGCGAGGATCAGTGCCCAGGACAAACCACCCACGACAGCTCCCAGCAGAGCTAGGCTCTTGTCGACCGGCGCAAGGGCGACATACAAGGCCACGAAGACCACAACGGCGAGCACGTTGGGCAAGATCCACAAGACCTGTTCTGCGATGTAGATCGCCTTGTTCGCGGCGATGAACTCAAGCGTGTCGGCCCCGCCGTGCACCGGAGGCGGCGCGATGAAGTCAAGGATCAACGCCACAATCAGCAAGGCGACGAAAAGGACGGAACCGGCGCCGGCCACGATGTACAGCGTTCGCCACGTTCCGGCATCGTTCCGTCTCGTGCGCGGTGACTGGCCGAGTGCGCTCATTTCAGTCTCCTGACCGGAGTTGTTCGCCCCAACGACGCGCTCGATCCTCCTCCCCGGAAAGGAGGTGGGTCTGCTTGTCGACCAGGAAGCTCTCTGGCTCCGCGACGATGTCGTACCCGGCGCGGCGCAGGAGCTTCGCGATTCCGTGGGAGGCTCGGCCGGTCAGTAGCGGCGCCGCATCGAGGCGGGTATCGAAGGCTGCTGCCTTGCCCGTGCGGTCGCGCAGCGACCCCAGCCAGTCACGTACACCGGTCAACGCTGCATCCGGTTCCAGTGAGAGATCATTGTCACTCGTCAC
>JBEVDR010000029.1:0-32946 GCA_040513215.1 Microbacteriaceae bacterium
AAGGAGTTCCAGGAGGCCGACGACCGTTTGTCGGACGACGAGCGGCGGATCGCCGAAGAACTGCGCTGGCTGCAGGAGCACGAGCAGGATGTGGCACTGCAGCCAGTCGATCCGATCACGGAGCGCATCGACCAAATCGCCCGGCGGCAGAAACTCCGGGCGACGCTCGAGGCCGAAGACGCCCGTGACCTGGCGGAGCTGACCCGGTTGGTGATGGCCGAGGCCGGGCCGGGTTCCGACCGGGGCACCGCCCGGGAAATGCTCTACCGGTCCCTGGCCGCGGAACTGGCCCTGGCCACCCACCTGTCCGCTCGCACCTTCCAGGCCGCCGCCGCCATCATCCGGCGTCCCAGCCCGGTGCCGCGCTGATCATCACCCACTGCGAGGTAATAGACCCATCGGCGGTGGCCATGGCTACTCGATCGGGCTCAGGATCGCCATCGGGATCTCCCGGTCGAGCTTCTCCTCATATTTCGCAAAACCCGGGGAGAGACTGATCAGTTCACGCCAGAGCACTGCCCGCTCACCAGCATCCGCGATTGTCACCGTCACGTCGATGCGGTGTGGCCCCACCTCGATCACGGCCTGGTCGACGTGCCGGAGGTTACGAAACCACTGCGGTTCGGCCACAGCACCGGCACCCGACCCGGTGACCACGAACCGGTCTGCATCCATGAAGTATGAGACCGCGGTGGTGTGAGGCACGCCGGACTTGCGACCGGGAACCGTGATCAGCAGCACCGAGAGTCCCGCCATCCGGCCTAGCAGTCGACCGCCGGTCACCCGGTAAATCTCGTTGTATATCGATGCCGCCGCACGCCTCATACGCCGTCCAAGCGTCATGGCTGACCTCCTCCGGCAGCCTCAGCGGCCGCCGACCTCCTGCGCGGTGTGCTCCAGACGCTCACGATATTCCTGCCACCACATCTGGTCACCGGGCGGCATGTTCTCGTTGCCTTGTCGCATTCCGGTCGCACCATCGATCAGTTCACGAACGATGTCTGCGTGGCCGGCATGCCGGTGCGTTTCGGCGATCAGGTGGATGATGATCTGCCCGAGCGTGACCGCCCGCCGCTCCTCAGCCCACCACGGCACCAGGCCCGGCGCATCCAGCGGCAGCGCCTCGATCGTGGCATCCCCGTGCGCCGCAACCCGCCGGTAGACATCGACGATCCACTCCTTCGATTCGTCAGCGGTGGCCCACATGTCGGTGTTCGCTTCGGCGTCGTCGTCCATCCACGGAAGCGACTCATCAAACGGACGACCGAAGACGTCACCCAGGTAGCCCGCCTCCACTCCGGCGACGTGCTTGATCAGCCCGAGCAGATTCGTCCCGGTGGGCACCAAAGGCCGACGGATGTCGTACTCCGACAACCCGTCGAGCTTCCAGAGCAGCGCCTCTCGTCCGGCGACGAGATATCGGTGCAGATGCGCTTTCAGGATGTCGTCGCTCATGACTGCCGTCCTTCCACCGCTGCGAGAATCACGCCGCCGAGCTCAGCCGGGCGGGTAAATTGCGGCCAGTGGCCGGTGGGCAGATCCACATAGTCGACATCCCGCAGCTGACCGAGTTCGGCCACCCAGGGCTTCCCGTCTTGAATCCAGCCCTTGAGGTCATCGGATGAGAACTCACAGGCGATCACGGTCGCCGGCACGTCATATCGCCGGTGATCGCGCAGCCGCTGCGGGTCGGATGCCACCCGGCGCGGCTGAGGCACCGCACGAGCACGGAAGGCCGCCCGCAGGTCATCGGTCAGGTCGGCGAGGTCTTCCTCGCCGAACTCGCTCCAGTCGGGCAACGGCAGGTCATCGCCGGATGCCACCAGCTCGTCATTGATGACGTCGCCCTCCCCCACCGGAAAGCTGTCCACATAGATGGTCCGCGCGACACGATCCGGGCGAGCGTCGACGGCACCGTGAATGATGGCTCCGCCACCGGAGTGACCGACCAGAATCATTGACTCGTCAAGCGCATCGATCTGGGCGACAACCGCATCGATGTGGTCTCGCAGCCCGATGCCCGCCCGGGATGCATCGACCGATTCCAGTCCCGGCAGGGTAAGCGGATGCACCCGGTGGCCGGCTGCAACAAGCGGCGGGGTCACCTCCGACCAGGATGATGCGTCGAGCCAGAACCCGGGAACAAGGATGATGTCCATGGCGAGAACCTATCCGGTTAGTCGCCGCCGCCTCCACCACCGCCGCCATCTCCCCCGCCGCTGTCCCAGCCGCCGCATTTTGGCGCGGTCAGCCGCCCACGTGTATCCCCGGGCGCTTTGCCGGGTCGGGTTCGCTCTCGCGAAGGATCTCCCTGACGACGGGAGGCGTGTCGCCCCGTCCCAGCAACAGGTACCGGAACAGGTGCGTCAGCGGGTTCCCCTCCGACCATTCGAAGAAGGCGTGTGGCCGCACACCGGTCGCATCTCGCAACGCCAGCAGAATCGCGGCGATGGCGTTGGGTGCGGCCGGACTGCTGGCCCGCAGTATCCGGTGCCCACCGATCTGCGTCCCATGCACGCGCAACACCTCACGGAACTCGGATGGGTCGACCACGTCGATCTCCAGGAACAGCACATCCGCGTTCCCTGGGACTGGATTCATGTTGCGCTGCTCGATCTCCTTCGCCGCGTACACCTTGCCGCTACGCACCTGTGGACGGTGCGCGATGATGTTCAGCTGGCCGTCGTGCGCGAGCGAATCCGCGATGAATCGGCGCGCGGCCGAATCGAACTCGATTCGCTCGGCACGCAGCTCGGTGGTGCGCGTCACCCGGGAGACCAGCGAGACCACGACGATGCCGAGGATGAAGAATCCGGAGATAGCGATGCCGTCCGGTTTCGCCAGAATGTTGTCGATCAGGGCGTACCCGAGCACCGCAGTGAGCACCGCGAACCCGACGATGCTCCGCTTGCGCCGTCGCCTGATCGCCGAGATCATCACGGCGATCGCCCCGGACACCATCATCGCCAGAACCCCGGTGGCGTACGCGCCGGCCTGGGCGTTGACGTCCGCGCGGAATCCGATCGTGATCGCGATGCTGATGCCGGTGTACACCAGAACCACCGGACGAATGGCGCGAGCCCAGTCCGGCGCCATCCCGTACGCCGGCAGGTACCGCGGCACGATGTTGATGAGCCCGGCCATCGCCGACGCTCCGGCAAACCACAGAATGAGGATGCTGCTCACGTCGTAGACGGTGCCGAAGCCGTTGCCCAGCAGTTCGTGCGCCAGATAGGCCAGCGCGCGTCCGTTGGCGGCCCCTCCTTCTTCGAACGCCTCCGCAGGGATCAGCAGCGTTGTAACGAAACTGCTGCTCAGCAGGTACACGCTCATGATCACGGCGGCCCCGGCGAGCAGCTTGCGGGTGTTGTGCACTCGCGAGGCCATCCGTTCCTCGTGCGTCGCGCCAGACGCGCGCACCAATGGCATCATGCTCACCCCGGTTTCGAAGCCGGACAGGCCGAGCACCAGGAGGGGAAAGGCGATGAAGGCCGGGGTGAGGATGCTGCCGAACCCGCCGCCACCCGCCGTGATTGCCGCCACCCAGTTTTCGGCGAGCACCGGATCGCTGATGATGCTGGCAAGGCCCACCCCGATGACCACCGCGTTCAGGCCGAGGAAGACCGCGACCAACGGAACCGCAACCGCCACCGCCTCGCTGAACCCGAGCAGGAACACCCCACCGAGGATCAGCAGCAGGATGACGGTGATCAGCACGTTCTGTCCGGCCAACGCCTCTGGTGCCAACGGGTTCTCGAGCAGGTGCACCGTCGCGTCGGCTGATGACAGCGTAATGGTGATGATCCACGATGTCGCGACAAAGCCGAGCAGCACCAGCACGAAGACCTTGCCCTGCCAGAACGGCAACAGCCGCTCGAGCATCGCAACCGACCCCTGACCATGCGGGCTCTCCTTGGCCACGCGCCGGTACATCGGCAGCATCCCGAGCAGGGTCAGCGCGACGATCAGCAGCGTCGCGAGAGGCGATAACGCTCCGGCGGTGAGCACGGCGATCGCCGGCAGGTAGGACAGGGTGGAGAAGTAGTCCACCCCGGTCAGGCACATCACCTTCCACCAGGAGTGGGTGTCGCCGTGTTCGGCGCTCTCCGGTCCCGCGGGTTGCACGATGTTGTGCAGCAGCCACCGGCGGAATGGACTCGCAGGTGGGTGTTGCTCTGCCGGACCGGGAACGCTCTCGGGGATTTGGAACTTCGCGGCTGTTTTGCTCACGTGGCTTCCTGCCATTCGTCCCGCGAACCGTTCGGCGAACGACCCGCGTTCCCACCGTTAACGCCGGTGAGAAGGGCAAGCATACGCGCCTCAGGACCTCCTGTCGCGGGTGCGAAATCGCACGTTTCAGTCGACGGCGGACCGGGAAACGCTGGTCTGCCCGGGTTCGCGCAGTCCCAACGCCTCTTCGATTCGAGCCAGGCGGCGATGCATCATGACGAAGGTGATGACGGATGCCGTCAGCCCCACTCCCACAACCGAGATCAGCAGGAGTTGAATCGTCAGTTCGATCCCCGCGCTGATCATGCCCCCACCAATCGGGTTTGTTCGCGTTACTGGGCCGAGGCTAGCTGAGCCACCTTCGCTGCGCTAGAGGCAAGCTGCCCCGGCTTTCCGTGGACCTTCGCGCGGAATCGGTTTCACCTACCGCAACTGCCCGAACGCCTCTGCCTTCACGATCGGACCCGACACCAGAATCGTGTCATCGTCCTGGATCACGGTATCGAGATCGGCGTTCCGCCAGCCGGCGTCACCCCGCTTGTACGCGAGCACCGTCACACCGAAGCGGGACCGGATGTCGCTGTCCCCCAGCCGCACCCCGCGAACATGACTGTTCGGGCTCATCTTGACGATGGCAAAGTCGCGGTCGATCTCGATGTAATCGAGCGCCGCACCGCGCACCAAGTGTGCGACGCGTCGCCCCATGTCCTTCTCCGGGTAGATCACGTGCTGCACGCCGAGCTGTTCGAAGATCTGTCCGTGCGCATCACTGACCGCCTTGGCCCAGATCGCCGGGATATCGAAACGCAGCAGCAGCGACGTGGTGAGGATGCTCGCCTGGATGTCGTTGCCGATGGCCACCACCGCCCGGTCGAACTCGTGCACCCCGAGCTGCCGCAACGCCTCCTCGTTGGTGGAGTCGGCACGCACGACGTGGGTGAGCTGACCGTTCAGCGACTGCACGAGGTCCTCGTCGTTGTCGATGCCGAGCACTTCGGTTCCGGCCGCCATCAATTCGAGGGCAAGCGACGTGCCGAAACGGCCGAGCCCGATGACGACCACGGCGTCTGCTTCGGCGATACGGGCGATGCGCTGGGTTCTAGCCAATGACGGGCCTTTCCTTGGGGAGTTCGTACAGAATTCGGCGCTGCCGGAGGACAATGGCCGTGCCGAGCGTGAGCGGTCCGATCCGGCCGAGGAACATCAGTGCCACCAGGATCGCCTGTGCGCCCATGGGCAGATCCGCGGTGATCCCCGTCGACAACCCGACAGTTGCAAACGCCGAAACCACCTCGAACAGCACCCGGTCGATCGTAAGATCGGTGAGGAGCATGATCGCGCCGGTGGCGGCGACCACGGCGCCGACCGAGACGAGCACAATCGTGATCGCCTGACGGTGCACCGCGCGCGACAGCCGCTTGCCGAAAATGTTGACCGCACCCTCACCGCGCAGCTCGGTCAGCATGATGAAGAACAGCACGAGGAACGTGGTCACTTTGATGCCGCCGGCGGTTCCGGCCGGCCCGCCGCCGATGAACATCAGGATGTCGCTGACCAGCCACGTTTCCGGATTCATCTCGCCGATCGGCACACTGTTGAACCCCGCGGTGCGAGTCTGCACCGAGTAGAAGAACCCGGCGAGCAGCCGCTCCGGCGGCGTCATCCAGCCAAGCGTCAGCGGGTTCGACCACTCGATGAGGCAGGTGAGAACGGTGCCCACCACGAGCAGGGTCGCGGTGCCGGCGAGCACGAGCTTGGTGTTCATGGTCCAGTGCAGCGGCCGACGGAACTCCCGGCGCAGCTGCATCATCACCGGGAAGCCCAACCCGCCGAGGATGACGGCCAGTGCGATCGGCAGGCAAATCCACACGTCGGTGGCGAAGTCGACCAGGTTGTCGCTGAAGGTCGAGAACCCGGCGTTGTTGAACGAGGACACGGCGTGGAAGACGCCGTACCAGGCCGAATCACCGACGCTGTAGCCGTAGCCCAGCCAGAACCGCAGGGTGAGCACGACGAACACCGCGGCCTCGATCATCAGCGTGATGCTCACGATGCGGCGGATGAGCCCGGTGACATCGGCGAGGCCGACACTCCTGGCCTCGGCCGCGGTCGTGACCCGCGAGCGAATGCTCATCTTGCGGGCCAGGGACATGCCGATCAAAGAGGCAAAGATCATGATTCCGAGGCCGCCGACCTGAATGAGCAGGAGAATCACTGCCTGGCCGAACCCGCTCCAGAACACCGGAGTGTCAACGATGATGTGACCCGTCACGCAGACGGCGGATGTCGCGGTGAACAGCGCCTCCATGAAGGTCGCACCGCCCGGGCCCTCCTTGGAGATCGGCAGCAGCAGCAGCAGCGTACCGCCGATCACCGCACCGGCGAAACCGATAACGACAGCCTGCGCCGGGTGCACTCCGAGCCGGCCGAGGCCACTCCGATGCGCCCGCTGAATGGGAAGCACGGCGCAACATTACTCCTCAGCCGAGCAGTATTGTCGCCGGCTGATCAGCTCTGCTTGGCGAGCTTCTTCAGCCGCTTCCTGGCGGCGCGCTCGGTCAGGATCTCCAGATAGTCGCGCACCGGTCGGTTGGCGAGGAGGCTGAACTCTTCGTTCACGACCGTTTCGATCTCGTCGCGGGGAACATTTGGAAACTTCAGCTCGAGCGTGGCGATGACTTGTCGGATGGTCTCCGCGTCATCCACTTCTCTGGTCACAAGTCGAGTGTGCGGCGCGGCCTAGTGCCGGTCAAGGAGGCTGTTTTCTCGGGCGCGCAGGGCACTCAGGGTTCACGGAGGGTAATAACGCACACTTATTGAGCTGATCGTGAGCCGGGCGTGACCTTCACCGCCCGTCTGCTCGCGCTCCCCCCTCCACACCATGCCCCGGTGTGGCAGCCGCGCCCGACGATGTGCGGCATCCCCTGTAAGTAAGCCCGTGCGTGTCATGCGTCCCGTATTTACCCGGAGGACCGTTCTTTTGCCCCGCCATGTTCACCCCAAGCCCGCCCGCCTCACCGGATTCCTGCACATCAGCCGGTCCTCGCTGACCGTGACCGCCATCCTGTTTGCGGGTGGTCTGACCGCGATCAGTTCGGTGCCCGCCTCGGCAGCGCCGTTCGACTTCCAGCCGGTGTCCGCCGTGTCCCAGAGTTTGCAGGCCCAGCCGGCGATGCAGACGATCGATGTGCCTGCCGAAACCCTTGACCCTGCGGTTGCGCGTGACGGCTTTGGTGTTGTGGTTCTTCCGCCGCCTCCGCCTCCGCCCCCGGCGCCCGTCGTCCAGGCCCAGGCCCCGGCCCCGGCCGCGCCCTCCGGCGCTGTCGGCTGGCCGCTTTCCTCCGGCACCACGATGACCGCCGACTTCGGCCCGCGTGCCGCTCCCTGTGCTGGATGCTCCAGCAATCACGAGGGCATCGACTGGACCCCCGGCGCCGGAACCCCGATCTCCGCGGTCGCTGACGGTGTCGTGACCAAGGCGACGACCGCTGGCGCGTTCGGCGTGCACGTGACCATCGAGCACACCATCGGCGGCACCACCTATACCAGCCTGTATGCACACATGCAGTCGGGCTCGATGACCGTGTCCGTCGGCGACACCGTCAGCGTCGGACAGCAGATCGGCAAGGTCGGCAGCACCGGCGCCAGCACCGGCGCCCACCTGCACCTGGAGATCCACAACGCCAGCGGCACCCCGATCGACCCCTACGCCTGGCTGACGGCCCGCATCTAACTGCGGCCGCATCTCACACCGCCTTGGCTCGACTCCCGGAGTCGACGTCTGCTCCTTGCCGCACCCGAACGCGGGGTGCTTGAGTGAGAGAGCAGGTCGACTCCGGGAGGTAGCACGTGGTGGTGCACAGCGCGGGCGTCCTGCTCTACCAGGTCAACGGTCCGATCACCGATCAGGCGGCATTGCGGGTCTGGATCGCGCACATGGGCGGGCCATTCTGGGCACGCAAGGATGAGCACGCCTGGTCGATCCCCAAGGGCGAGTACGACCTCGATGAGGACCCCCTGGCCGCGGCCCTCCGCGAATTCGAGGAGGAGATCGGCGCATCCGCCCCCTCCGTGGAATACGCCTCGCTCGGCAGCTTCCGCCAGCCATCGGGCAAGATCATCGCGGTGTTCGCGGCCGAAACGGACTTTCAGCCGGCGCAGATCGTGAGCAACACGTTCTCGGTGGAGTGGCCGAAGGGCTCAGGCACGGTGCGCGACTACCCCGAGATCGACGACGCCCGCTGGGTCGACGAGCCCGAGGCGCGGATCAAACTGGTGCGCGGGCAACTCCCCATCCTCGATGCTCTGGCCCGCCACATCCGCTCCCGGGGCGGTGGGCGCGCTGGCGACTGACGATCCGCCCCGCACCTCTTCGAGTTTTACACAACTCAGCCGTGCGAGGATGGGGGAATGACGACTCTCGTTCGCAACAACGTGTCTGTGCTCGGTGACGCCATGAATCGTCCGATGATCTTCGGGCACGGTTACGGCACCAGCCAGCAGATGTGGCGGCTCGTTGCCCCACAGTTCATCGACGACCACCGCGTCGTGCTGTTCGACCACGTCGGATCGGGCAATTCCGACCTGTCGGCCTACGACCGCGGCAAGTACGACTCGCTGCACGGCTACGCCGACGACCTGCTCGAGATCATGCGCGAGCTCGACCTGCACGACGCCGTGTTCGTCGGCCACTCGGTCAGCGCCATGATCGGCATGCTCGCCGCCCAGCAGGAGCCGGAACGCTTTGGCGCACTGGTTCTGGTCGGCGCGTCACCGCGCTACACCAACGACGGCGACTACGTGGGCGGCTTCGAGCCTGCCGATGTGGAGGCCCTGCTCGACACCATCGACTCGAATTTCCTCGGCTTCGCGCACACGATGGCCTCCGTGTTCATGGGCAACCCCGACCGCCCCGAACTCACCGCGGAACTCATCGATAGCTTCGCCCGCACCGACGTCACCGTCGCTCAGCACTTCGGCCGTGTGACCTTCCTCTCCGACGTTCGGCATCACCTGTCCCAGGTCAGCACGCCGTGCCTGATCCTGCAGTCCGCCGACGACGTGGTCGCCCCGGTTGTGGTCGGCGAGTACCTCGAACAGCAGATTCCGGGCAGTGAGCTCGCGGTATTGGATATCGCAGGCCACTACGCCCACCTGTCGAACCCGCAGGAACTCGAGCGTCAGATCCGCCGCTACCTGTCGTGAGCGACGCAGACGACCTCTTCCACCGCGCACCCTGCGGCCTGCTCTCGACCACGCCCGACGGCACGGTGACCGCGGTGAACGACACGTTCCTGCACTGGACGGGGTACGAACGCGACACCGTGGTCGACAGCTACTTCATGGATCGCCTCACGCCCGGCAGCAAGCTGTTCTACGAGACCCGCTTCATGCCGATGCTGCAAACCCACGGCCACGTCAAGGAGATGGCGCTCGAACTCGTGCGCGCGGATGGCTCGAAGCTGCCGATCTTCGTCAACTCCACCGTCGATGACGCCGACGGGAATCGGCACATTCGCACCGCGGTGTTCGACGCCACGACCCGCCATGACTACGAGCGCCACCTGCTCGAGGCGAGGCGCACCGCCGAAGCATCGGTCGCCCGCGTCCGCATCCTGGAGCAGGCGGCAACCGGGTTCTCCCTGGCCAGCACAGAAGCGGAGCTGAGCCAGGCGCTCGTGCAGGCGGCCCAACAGGCCACGGACGCCGCGCAGGTCGGCGTGATGCTGGTTCAGGATGCCACGCACCTCGAGGTGGTCGCCGGCAAGCATCCGCTCGGCGACCGGATGCCGCTGTCCGACCGTTCCCCCGAAACGGAGGCGGCGCGACTCGGCACCTCCGTCACCTGTGGGAGCCCGGCCGAGATCACCGAGCAGTTTCCTGAGTCGGCGGCGGCACTGCGATCCGCTCGCGTCGAGGCTCTGATCGTGGTCCCGATCATCCAGGACGGGTCGGCGAGCGGCGTGCTGTACTGCGCGTTCGGCCGCCCCCGCAACCTGGATGAGCGCATCCCGAACCTGCTCACAGCCCTCACCAGCCAGGCGGCTCCGGTGCTGCACCGGATCCGTCTGCAGCGCCAGATCGAACACAATGCCCTGCACGACTCGCTCACCGGGCTGCCGAACCGCACCATGCTTCGGCGCACGCTCGAGCGGTCGATCGTGGCGAGCCAGCGCCACACTCGGTCGCTGGCGGTCGTCTTCCTCGACCTCGACGGGTTCAAGGCGATCAATGACACGCTCGGGCACTCCGCGGGAGACAGCACCCTTCGCCAGGTGAGCGCGCGGCTCGCGGCGGCAGCGCGGCGCGACGAGGTGGTCGGCCGGCTGGGTGGCGACGAGTTCCTGCTCGTCTGCGACGAGGTCGACCCAAACTCGGTGCAACAGTTGGCGGGCCGACTGCGCGACACCATCGAGCAGCCACTCGACGACATCCCGAGCACGCTTCCGCTGTCGGCGAGCATCGGGATCTGCGTCTTCCAGCCGAGCGCCGCGAACGTCGAGGTCACCGCCGACCTGCTGATCCAGCTGGCGGACACGGCGATGTACGAGTCGAAGCGGCTCGGCAAAGCCCGCACCACGGTCGTCTCCGCGTAGAAACCCGCCCCACCCCGCTGGTTGAGGAGCGCCCGACGAAGTCGGCCTCATCTCGAAACCTGGCATAAAGCCACCGCCTCACTCGTTAAGAAGGGCATGGCCGATGAAGACCCTCTGGACGCCTATTCGCGTGCCGTGATGCAGGTGGCGGATGCCCTGCTGCCGAGTGTCGCGAGCGTGCGCGTGCGCACTGCTCGAGGGCAGGGCGCGGGCAGCGCCAGCGTGATCACGCACGACGGTTATCTGCTGACGAGCGCCCACGTCGTGGCCGGTGCGTCCAGCGTTGACGCCGCGTTCGCCGATGGCACCGAGGTGACCGCCGACGTGACCGGGCGGGATCCGCTCTCAGACCTGGCGGTCCTGAAGGCGCGCGGGGCAGTGCCGGCGCCGGTGACGTTCGGCGATGCGGCCAATCTCCGGGTCGGGCAGCTGGTTGTCGCGGTCGGCAACGCGCTGGGCCTCGCCGGCAGCGTGACCGCCGGCATCGTCTCCGGGCTCGGGCGGTCGTTACCGACTCCGTCTGGCCGGGTGATCGACGAGGTGATCCAGACGGATGCCGCGTTGAACCCCGGTAACAGCGGCGGAGCACTGGCCACTAGCGCCGGTCTGATGGTCGGCGTCAACACGGCACTGGCCGGTGTGGGGCTGGGGCTCGCGGTGCCGATCAACAGCACGACTCGCGAGATCATCACGGCACTGATGACCCAGGGCAGGGTGCGCCGGGCCTGGCTCGGCATCGCCAGCATGCAGGTGCCGCTCGCCCCCGAACTCGCCGATCGGGTGGGCTCTCCCACCGGGCTCGAGGTCGCCCAGGTGGTGGCGGGCAGCCCCGCCGCGGAGGCGGGACTGCACCGCGGCGACATCATCGTGCAGCTCGACGGCAGGCTGGTGGTGACGACGACGGCCGTTCAGAAGCTGATGGTCGAAGATGCCATCGGCAGGCGCATCGAGATCACGGTCTGGCGGAACGGCGCCCTCGTCGACGTCGTCGTCCTGCCGCGTGAGTTGCAGGACGCCTGAGCCGGCTCTTGGCACGTCCGCGCCGAGGGCGTACGCTATCCCTTGTTCGAACATATGTTCGAAAGAATGAGGCAGGGATCATGCAGCAGACACACGAAGCAGTCGCTCTCTGGACCGACGCCGGCATCCCGGTACGCCTGGTGTGGGAGGGGCGCCGGTTCCGGGTCACCGACTCCCCCACCCGTCTCGGCGAGAGCGTCGGAAGCTGGTGGCATCCGGCCTTGACCCACCCGCTGGAACCCGGAATCGGCTGGCGGTTCCAGGCCTCCGACAATGATGGCGAGACGCACATGTTCGAGGTGCGCTTCGACGAGCGGCGCGGCGGCTGGATGCTGCTGCGGGTCTACGACTGATCGGGCGCTTGGGCGATCCGCACGGTGTTGCCCGACGGGTCACGGAACGCGCAGTCGCGCGGACCCCACGGCTGGTCGATGGGCTCCTGCAGCACTTCGGCGCCGGAAGCGCGCACGGCCTCGAAGGTGGCGTCGACGTCGTCGGAGCGGAACACCATCATCGGCAGAACGCCCTTGGCGAGCAGCTCCTGCATCGTGTCACCGTCGGCCTGCGACCGGCCGGCGTGAGGCTCCGAGAGCACGATGTCGAGTCCGGGCTGTGCGTCGCTGCCGAGCGTGACCCAGCGGAATCCGCCGGATGACACGTCGTTGTGCACCTTGAGGCCGAGCGCGCCGCTATAGAAGGCGATCGACTCGTCGACATCGTTGACGGTGATGTTGCAGTACTGGAGTGCGATTGTCATACCGGCGACTCTAGGCCGCGACCGTGCACGATTCTTCTCCGATTCTGCTCGATGTTTTCGCCATCGGAGTTTTCGGCGTGGCAGTGTTGCGCATTGGACGCGTGTGGGCGCGGGCAACACACGCGGGCCGTGAGCGCCGCTCGTTAGAGTCGCAGCATGGACTGGACTGCCCTCGCACTGCCAACGATCATCGGCATCGGCGTGCTGGTCGCTATCACCGCGGCAGCTCTGGCGATCTACGGCATCCCGCAATGGCAATCACCGGCGCTCGCGGTGCTGCGCGCTACCGCCCAGCTCGCGATCCTCAGCCTGATCCTGTCCGCCGTGATCGCGGACATCGGCTGGGTCTGGATCGCGCTCATCGTGATGATGCTGGCCGCCATTCTCACTGCCTCGCGACGGCTGAAAGCCGACCGACGAACACTGCTGGCCGTCACCGTCGCGATGCTGCTCGGCGCAAGCGTGACCCTTGCCACCGTGTTCCTCAGCGGCGCAATCGCGCTCACCCCGCAGTACCTGCTGGCAATCGGCGGCATCGTGGTGGGCAACTCGATGACCATCGCCACCCTCACCGGCCGCCGCTACCGATCCACCCTGGTGGGGCGACGCGACGAGGTGGAGGGCTGGCTCGCGCTCGGCGCGACGCCACGGCAGTCCACCCTTGAGCTCGCCCGCGAGGCGGTGCGCGAAGCACTCATTCCATCGGTCGACCAGACCCGAACCACCGGGTTGGTCGTGCTGCCCGGCGCGTTCGTCGGCGCCGTGTTCGCCGGAGCGTCACCGCTCGAGGCAGGCCGGTTCCAGCTGGTGGTGCTCGCCAGCATCCTGGCCGCCGGCGCCATCATCGCGGTCAGCCTGGCGGAGACACTCAGCCGGTCGAAAACGGTGCCGACGGCGGCCTGAACGCTCGCGCGCGATTCGCTCGGCCAGACTGGGTGGATGACGACCGACGTGGCACTGCTGGCCGGGATGCTTGCCGGCCTCGGCGTCGCCATGCCGCTCGGCGCCATCGCGGTGCTGATCCTGCAGCAGGGGGTGAGCGGCGGATTCCGACCGGCGGCCGCGGCCGCCTCGGCGGTCGCCGCGGTGGACACCGCGTACTGCGTGCTGGCGCTCGCGATCGGCGCGGTGGTCGGCCCCTGGATCCGCTCACTGGGGGCGGCGCCCGGGGTGATCGCGGGAGCCTGCCTGGTGGCCCTCGGCGTGATGGGACTCGCGCGACTGCGGGCATCCCGTGCGGACGGAATACCGCCGGTGCCGCGACATCCGGGAACCGTGTTCGTGACCTTTCTGGCGTTGACCGCGGTGAACCCGGCCACTCTGCTGTACTTCGGCGCGCTCAGCACGGCCGTGCAGCTGAGTGCCACCGCCGCGCTCGGGCAGGTGCTGTTCGTGGTCGGCGTCGGGCTCGCCTCCCTGGCATGGCAACTGGCGTTGGCCGCCGCCGGCGCGTTCCTCGGCGGGCGGATCACGCCGCGCACCCGCACCGTTCTCAGCGCTATCGGCTACTCGGTGGTGGTGGTGCTCGGCGTCCTCGCCGCCGGGATCGCGCTGCTCGCGCGATAGAGTTCCGTGGACACTGGGCCAAGGGTTCGAACAGGGCAAGGAGCAGGATGACGCACAGCGCGATCATGCCGGTCACCGTGCCCACGGTGACCATTGGCGAGGGGATGCCGAAAATCCTGGTTCCGATCGTCGGAGCGACTCCCGACGACCTCCGCGCCGAGGTCGACGCGCTCCCCGGCCGCCATATAGACATCGTGGAGTGGCGAGTCGACCACTTCCGGGCGATCGCCGACCTCGGCAGCGTCATCGACACGGCGGAGCGCCTGTCCGCGCAGCTCGGCACCACACCACTGCTGGTCACCTGCCGCACCTCAGCAGAGGGCGGCGCCGCCGTCATCTCGGATGAGCAGTACGGCGCTCTGATCCTCGCGGTCATCGAGTCGGGTCATGCGCAGCTGATCGACGTGGAATCTCAGCGTGACGGCGACATCGTTGCCAGTCTGATCGCTACCGCGCACGAGCGCGGCGTTGTCGTGATCACCTCGAACCACGACTTCGACGGCACCCCGCCCAAGGACGAGATCGTGGCTCGGTTGCGCCGAATGCAGGAACTCGGGGCGGACATCCTCAAGATCGCCGTGATGCCGCGCAGCGGCGCCGACGTGCTGACACTGCTCGACGCCACCCGTGAGATGCACGAGGACTACGCCACGCGGCCACTGATCACCATGTCAATGGGTGCGCTCGGCCTGGTCTCTCGGCTGGCCGGTCAGACCTTCGGCTCTGCGGCGACATTCGGCATGGTCGGCACGGCATCCGCGCCCGGCCAGGTCGACGTCGACGAGTTGCACGCGACGCTTGCGATGCTGGCCCGCGCGCAGGAGCCTGCCGCGCGGTAGCTGTTCTACTGCTCGGTGTTCTCTACTGGTCGGTGTTCCCGGCCAGTTCAGTGCTCTCGGCCTGCTGGCGCGCGACGTCGGCGTGCACCTTCTCCATGTCCAGGCCCTTGACCGAGTCGACCAGCTGTTCGAACTGCTGGCTGTTCAGGGCGCCGGCCTGCGAGAAGACGAGCACGTTCTCACGGAAGGCCATCAGGGTCGGGATCGAGCGGATACCGGCGGCTGCCGACAGCTGCTGCTCCTTCTCGGTGTCGACCTTGCCGAACACCACATCCGGGTGCTTTTCCGAGGTCGAGCCGTACACGGGGGCGAAGGAGCGGCACGGGCCGCACCAGTCGGCCCAGAAGTCAAGGAAGACGATGTCGTTCTGAGAGATGGTGTCGGTCAGGTTCTGTTCGGTGACTTCAATCGTTGCCATAAGGGGTTTCAACACGCGACATCCGCCAGATATTCCGCCCTTAGACTGGCCGCCATGCGCGTGGTCATTGCCCCCGACTCGTTCAAGGGGTCGATCGGCGCGAGTGACGCAGCAGCGGCGATCGCCGACGGCTGGCTGAGCGAACGACCGCAGGACACCGTCACGCGCATCCCGCTCGCCGACGGCGGGGAGGGAACCCTCGACGCTGTCGCTGCGGCGGTTCCGGATGCCGCGTGGCACTCGGCCGGTCTGGTCACCGGCCCCGACGGCCGCCCCACGGAAGGCCGCTGGCTCGAGCTGCCCGGCCGGGTCGCCGTGGTCGAGCTCGCGCAATGCTCCGGGCTGCCATTGATGGCACAGCTTGACCCGCTCGGCGCCACCACGTTCGGTCTCGGCGAGGTGATCCGGGCGGCGCTGGACGCCGGCGCGCAGTCGCTCATCGTGGGACTCGGCGGCTCCGCGTCCACCGACGGTGGAGCGGGCGCCCTGCAGGCGCTCGGCCTGCGGGTGACGGATGCCGCCGGCGTGCCGCTCGGGCCGGGCGGTGCCGCCCTCGCCTCCGCGCACGCGATCGACCGGTCGGCGCTGCGCCCGCCGCCGCCAAGCGGGGTCACCCTGCTGAGTGACGTGACCGCGCCGCTGCTCGGACCCGCCGGGGCAGCCGCGGTATTCGGGCCACAGAAGGGCGCGTCACCCGATCAGGTGCGGATGCTGGATGCCGCACTCGCCCGCTGGGCGGAGCTGCTCGGCGCGGAACTACTCGGCACCGAACTGCTCGGCACGGATCCGCCCGGGACCGAACTCGGCACCGACCCCGCCGTTCCCGGCTCGGGCGCTGCAGGCGGCACCGGGTACGGATTTCTCGCCGTCTGGCAGGCGGTCATCAAGCCCGGGGCGGAGCACATCGCCCGCCTGAGCGGCCTGCCCGACGCTCTGGAGCACGCTGACCTGCTGATCACCGGCGAAGGCTCGTTCGACGCGACATCCTTCGCCGGAAAGGTGGTCGGCCATGCGCTGTCGCTCGCCGAAAAGGCAAACGTCACCACCGGGGTGATCGCCGGGCGCCTTGCCGGCACGGAAACCGCCGGCAGACAAGGGTGGGCGCTGTCGCTCACCGACACCGCAGGATCAGCGGATGCCGCGATGGCCGAGCCGACGCACTGGCTGAGCACCACGGCATCCGTCGCCGCACGGGCAACCCTCGCTGGTTGAGTAGGCGCGTAGCGCCGTATCGAAACCCCGCCCCTGCCCGCTGGGTCGTCAACCAACGAAGGTGCGCACACAGCGCGTCCCAGCCAGCTACGCGCTCGCGGAGTGCGTCTCGAGGAACTGGTACAGCTCCTGGTCATCGACACCGGGGAACGTGCCGGACGGCAGCGGCGACAGGATGTGCGCGTGCAGCTTGGCACTCGACCACGCCTTGCCGTGCCAGCGGTCGGCGAGTTCGCTCGACGGCCTGCGGCAGCAGCTCACGTCGGGGCACTGCGACTTCATCCGGTTGCCGGTCTCACGGCCACGGAACCACTTTGCGTCGTTGAACGGCACACCGACGGTGATCGAGAACTCCTCCGCGTTAGCGGTGCCGGTCTGGGTGGATTCCCAGAACGTCCCCTCCGGCGTATCGGTGTACTGGTAGAACTCGGTCGTGCGGTTGGTGCGGGCGAACGCCATCCGGGCGCTCCAGTAGCGGCAGACCAGCTGCCCCTCGACTGACCCGGTCACGTCGACCGGAAGCCGCATGCCGTCGTTCTCGTAGGCCTTGTACACCGCACCGTCATCGCCCACCCGCAGGAAGTGCACCGTCATGTCCAGATGCTCGGTGGCGAGGTTGGTGAAGCGCAGCGCCGCCGCCTCATGGGTGACACCGAACGCGTCGCGGAAGTCCTCGACCGCGATGTTGCGGTCGGCCTTCGCAGCGCTCAGGAAGTCGACCGACTGCTGCAGCGGCATCAGGCAGGCCGCGGCGAAGTAATTGATCTCCAGCCGCTGCCGCAGGAACTCGGCGTAGCTCGACGGCTCGGAGTGCTTCAGCAGCCGGTGCGCGATCGCCTGCAGCGCCATCGAGCGCAGCCCGTGCCCGCCCGGGATCGAGGCAGGAGGCAGGTAGATGCGGCCGTTCTCCAGGTCGATCACCGAGCGCGCCGAGTGCGGCAGGTCGTTGACATGCACCAGCTCGAAACCGAGGTCCTGCGCCATCCGGCTCACCGAGCGGTGCGTTAGCGCGCCGGTGGTGTGCCCGACCCGCTTCAGCACGTCCTGCGCGAGCTGCTCGATCTCGGGCAGGTAGTTGTTGCGGGTGCGCATGCCCAGCCGCAGGTCGGTGTTGGCACGACGAGCCTCCTCGGGGGTGGCGATCGCCTCCTTGGCGCGACGCGCCAGCTCGCGGTGCATGCCGACCAGCGCCTGCAGCGTCTCGTCGGACATCGACCGTCCCGGACGCAGCTGCGGCAGGCCGAGCTCACCGTACACGGCCCCGCGCTGCGCACGCTCCAGCTCAATCTCCAGCGCCGCACGCGCGTTCGGCGGCGCACTGTTCAGCAGATCGGCCACCTCCACGCCGAGCGTGGAGGCGATACCGCCGAGCAGGGTGATGCGGGGCTCGCGCTTTCCGTTCTCCATCAAAGAGAGCTGGCTGCCTGCCATTCCAACCGCGTTTCCGAGCTGGTCGAGGGTGAGGCCCGCCTCGTTGCGGTAGTGCCGGATACGTTGTCCGAGGGTCACAAGATCGTTCACAAGTTCACCATACCGAAACATTGCGGGTTCTTTCACCCGATTTCGGCTGTAGGAATCCTCGAACAGGGTGCAGTCTGAAAACACAACAGGTTCTTGCGAATCTGTGACCTGGCTGATGTGGATCCGTGGATCCGGGTCAACCGCAGCCAATAGAAGGGAAGCCAAGCATGTCGACACCACTCCTGACTCGCGACACCGTAAGCCCGGACGGCGCCGACCCCCGCGTGGTGAAGTGGGTGGAGCAGATTGCCGAGCTCACCCAGCCCGACGCTATCGAGTGGGTCGACGGATCGACCGCCGAGACGGATCGACTCACCCGGTTGATGGTGGAGAACGGCACACTGACGCGCCTGAACCCCGAGCACCGCCCCTACAGCTTCCTGGCGCGCAGTTCCCCGAGCGATGTGGCTCGCGTGGAATCCCGCACCTTCATCTGCTCCGAGCGTGAAGAGGATGCCGGCCCCACCAACAACTGGGTCGCTCCCAACGAGATGCGCGCCACCCTGAACCCGCTGTTCGAGGGCTCGATGCGCGGTCGCACCATGTACGTCATCCCGTTCTCGATGGGCCCGATCGGCTCGCCGCTCGCCAAGCTCGGCGTGCAGGTCACCGACTCCCCCTACGTGGTGGTCAGCATGGGCATCATGACCCGGATGGGCACCGACGCGCTCCGCCAGATCACCGACAGCACCCAGTGGGTTCCCGCGGTGCACTCGGTCGGCGCGCCGCTGCTGGATGGAGAAGCGGATGTCGCGTGGCCGTGCAGCGACACCAAGTACATCTCGCACTTCCCCGAGACACGGGAGATCTGGTCGTACGGTTCGGCCTACGGCGGCAACGCCCTGCTCGCCAAGAAGGCGTTCGCGCTGCGTATCGCCTCGGTGATCGCCCGCGACGAGGGCTGGCTGGCCGAGCACATGCTGCTACTCAAGATCACCTCGCCGCGCGGTCGCGTGTTCCACCTCGCGGCGGCGTTCCCGAGCGCCTGCGGCAAGACCAACCTCGCGATGCTGAAGCCCACGATCCCGGGCTGGAAGGTCGAGACGATCGGCGACGACATCGCCTGGCTGCGCCCCGGCCCGGACGGCCGACTGCGCGCCATCAACCCGGAGGCAGGCTTCTTCGGTGTGGCGCCCGGTACCGGTGTGTCCACGAACGCCACGGCGATCGAGACCCTCTGGGGCAACACGATTTTCACGAACGTCGCACTCCGTGAGGACGGCGACGTGTGGTGGGAGGGTCTGACCGACAAGGCACCCGACCGTCTCACCGACTGGCAGGGCAACCCGTGGACCCCTGGCTCTGGAACTACTGCGGCTCACCCCAACTCGAGATTCACGGTCGCTGCCCGGCAGTGCCCGACCATCTCGGATGACTGGGAAGACCCGCAGGGCGTCGTCATCGACGCAATAATCTTCGGCGGTCGCCGTGCGACCAACGCGCCCTTGGTGGTAGAGGCGCGCGACTGGGAGCATGGTGTCTTTATGGGCGCCACGGTCTCTTCTGAGCAGACGGCGGCCGCCGAGGGCACTGTCGGGGAATTGCGTCGCGACCCGTTCGCGATGCTTCCCTTCTGCGGGTACAACATGGCAGACCACTGGTCGCACTGGCTCGACATCGGCCAGGAACTGCGCCGTGGCGGTCGGGTACCCCGCATCTTCCAGGTGAACTGGTTCCGCAAGGGCGACGACGGCAAGTTCCTCTGGCCTGGCTTCGGCGAGAACTCCCGCGTGCTCGAGTGGATCCTCGAGCGCGTCGACGGACGGGTTCCCGCCACCGACAGCCCGATCGGCTGGCTGCCCGCCGCAGACGGCATCAACCTGGACGGGCTGGAGCTGAAGGATGGCGCGCTGGAACAGCTGTTCGACGTGAACGCCGACTCCTGGCTTGCCGAGGCCGACGACACCCAGAAGTTCTTCGACGGTTTCGACGGTCGCGTGCCGGCCGCCGTGCAGATGCAACTGACCGTGCTGCGCGACCGACTGGCCGCCAGCAAGCAACAACTCACTAGCTAGTCCCCGGGAGCCAGCATCCCCGGCACGCGGACCCCAACCTTTTCGCTGACTCGTGCGTCTGTAAAGGTAGACACGACAGGAAAAGGGGCTCCGTTTGGCCGAGGATGCTGGCTTGCCGCATGCTGCCTCCCCCCAGTGGGAGAGCGTGGTCACCAAACTGGTGGCCGAGCGCGGCGACGCCCTCACCCGGTACGCGTACCTGATCTCGGGAAGCCCGGATGACGCGGCCGACCTGGTGCAGGATGCCCTCGTCAAGACCTTCAGCCGGGTGCGCAACGGGTTCACCATCGCCAGCGCCGAGGCGTACGTGCGCCGCGCCATCCTGAACAGCTTTCTCGACGGCGGCAGGCGCCGCACCCGCTGGCGCAAGGTGGCGCATCTCGTACTGACCAGCGACGTCGCGGAACCCGCGACAGCGGCCACCGAGGCCCAGATCGACATGCGCGCCCAGCTGATGAAGCTCAGCCCGCGGGAACGCGCCTGCATCGTGCTGCGCTACTACGAAGACCTCAAGGTCGACGACATCGCCGAGTGGCTCGACATCAGCCCGGGCACCGTCAAGCGATACCTCAGCGACGGTCTCGCCCGGATGGCCGTGGCGATGCAGCCTCCTCAGGCGAGCACGTCCGACATCGAGACGGGAGAGAACTATGCCTACTGACCGTCGCCCCAATCCCGGCCCTGACGAAACGGACCTGCGCGCCTCGCTGCAGCGCACCGCGACCACGCCACTGCCCAGCATCGACCCCGACGCGGTGATCCGCCGCAGCCGCAACCGGCGCACCCCCAAACTGGTGGCGGCCGGCGGCGTCCTCTCCCTCGCCGTGCTCGGTATCGGGGTGGCAAGCGTGACCGGGCTGCAGAACCTCGGCAGTCCCGCCTCCACGACAGCAGGTTCCGCCCCGGAATCTGCAACCGACAGCGGCGGCGCCGAGGAGGATGCCGCCACCGGTCTGGTCCCGGCCGGCCGGCTGAACCAGTGCGCCGGCACGCTCGCCGCACCGACCAACGATGCCGATGTCACCCTCACCGCGCAGTTCCCGGCCGAGGCGGCGATCGCCGCGGGCAGCATCACCGGCCAGGTCACCCTCACCAACACCGGCAGTGAGCGACTGGTCGGCTCGAGCGCCGCGGTGGCACCGGTCACCCTGTCGCAGGATGGGCTGGTGCTGTGGCACACCAACGGCCCGATGATCCTGTCGCTCGCCATCATCGACCTGGCTCCGGGAGAGTCGTTCAGCTGGCAGGCGAGCCTCGAGCCGGTGCGCTGCACCGACGAGGCGACCCTCGAACAGACCGCACCCGACGACCTTCCCCCGGTGCCCCCGGGGCTGTACCAGGTGTCTGCGGCGCTGGACCTGAGCCTCGATGACGGCACCGTGCGGCAGATCTCCGGACCCCCCTCAAACCTCACCCTGCGCTAGCAGGTCACCATTCGGCCAACCGGCCTCGCTAGAATCCGAGCAAGGCACTGGCGTTGGGAGTGACGGATGCGGTTGTGGCCACGGTTTCTCATGGTCCTCGCGTCTGTGGCGCTCGTTTTCGTCGCCCCGGTGGCCGCCTCGGCCACGGATCCGGTGGACTTGAACGGCGCGTACATCGTTGATCAGGCGGATGTGCTCGGTGACGGCGCGGACGAGGCGCAGGCCGCCATCGACCGGCTGATGGCTGACACGGATCTCGGCTTGTACGTGGTGTACGTCGACGAGTTCACGAACCCCAGCGAGCGCGCCGACTGGGCGCTTCAGACCGCCGAGCTGAACCAGCTCGGTGACAACGACCTGCTGCTCGCCGTCGCGGTGGATGACCGGATCTACCAGGTCGACCAGTCCAGCGCGTTCCCGCTCAGCGACAGCCAGCTCGCCCAGATCGAGAATGAGGCGCTGCTGCCTGCCCTGTCGGCCAGCGATTGGTCCGGCGCGGTGGTCGGCTACGCCGACGCCTTGCGCGAGGCAAGGCAGGGTCCGGGCTTCCCCTGGCTGTTCGTCGGCGGCGTCGCCGTGGTGCTGATCGGCCTGTTCCTCTTCTTCCGCATCCGCCGGGGCCGCGCCAGGCGCGCCAAGCTGGAGCAGGCCGCGGCCAACGCCAGGGAGCTCGACCAGAAGGCGGGCAGCCTGCTGGTGGAAATGGATGACGCGCTGCTGACGAGCCAGCAGGAGCTCGGTTTCGCCGTGGCCCAGTTCGGCACCGAGGCCACCGAACCGTTCCGGGTGGCCGTGACCAGCGCGAAGCAGAAGGTGGCGCAGGCGTTCACGCTGCGCCAACAGCTGGATGACGCCGATGAGGACACCGCCGAGGAACGTCGCGCCTGGACCGAGCAGATCATCGCGCTCTGCGAGTCGGCCGACGCCGAACTCGATGCGCAGGCCGACGCCTTCGATGAACTGCGCGAGCTGGAGAAGAACGCGGCCACCGTGATCGGCGAGGTCGACGCCGAACGCGCCACGCTCGAGGCCGAGTTGGAGCGCGCCGGACAGGGCCTCGCCGAACTGCAGCAGCGCTACTCCGCTGCGGCCGTCGCCGCGGTCGCCGACAACATCACCCAGGCCCGCAACCTGCTCGCCTTCACGACCGGTGCTCTCGCCGAGGCCAGCACCGATATCGCCGCCGGATCCACCGGCACCGCGGCGGTTGACGTGCGCTCAGCGCAGGCGAGCACGGCGCAGGCGCGGCAGCTGCTCGACGCGGTCGCCCGTCACCGCTCGAACCTGGCCGACGCCGCTGCCGCGCTCGATGCCGCGGTCGCCGACCTGCGCGGTGACGTGGCACAGGCCAGTGCCGTGCAGCCGTCGACCGCCGGTGTCGATGGCGGCGCCCTCGCCGGGGCGATCGCCTCGGCGGAAGTCGCGATCTCCGGAGTGTCACCGGATGACCCGATCACCTCGCTCGGCGCCATCGAGCAGGCGCACGCCGCCCTCGACGCGCAGCTCACCGCGGTGCGCGATCGCCAGGCCCAGCTCGACCGTGCCCGCAGCGCCCTCGATGCCAGCCTGACCGCCGCCCGGTCCGAGCTGTCGGCCGCCTACGACTTCATCACCACCCGCCGCGGAACCGTGGGGCCGACCGCCAGAACCCGGGTCTCCGAAGCCGAGCGCTACCTGCGGCACGCGGTCGAGACCGCCACCACCGATCCGGCGACCGCGCTGGCCTCGGCGCAGCGCGCCCAGGCCCTCGCCAGCGACGCCCTGCGGCTGGCGCAGGCCGACGCCGGCGCGTACATGCAGCAGCCGGGTTACGGCGGCCGCAACGTGGGTGCCGACATCGGCGGCGCCATCCTCGGCGGAATCATCGGCAGCATGCTCGGCGGCGGAGGAGGTGGCGGCTTCGGCGGATTCGGCGGCGGAGGTGGCGGCGGCTTCGGCGGCGGCGGGCGCAGCTTCGGCGGCTCATCCCGCGGCGGAGGACGCGGCGGAAGGTTCTAGCGTTCACCAATCGATCAGAAAGGCACATCATGGCAAAGCAGTCGATCCTCGGACGGATCTCCCAGTTGGTTCGCGCCAACATCAACTCGCTCATCGACCAGGCGGAAGACCCGCAGTTGATGCTCGACCAACTCGTGCGCGACTTCACGAACAGCATCGCCGAAGCGGAAAGCGCGGTCGCCCAGACCATTGGCAACCTGCGGCTGCTCGAGCAGGACCACCGCGAAGACGTCGAGGCGGCTGCCGATTGGGGCCGTAAGGCCCTGGCCGCGAGCGCCAAGGCCGACGAGTTGCGCGCCGCGGGCAACACGGTGGATGCCGACAAGTTCGACAACCTCGCCAAGGTGGCCCTCGGCAAGCAGATGTCATCGGAGGCGGAGGCCCGAGAAGCCGAGCCCATCATTGCGTCGCAGACCCAGGTGGTAGACCAGCTGAAGCGTGGCCTTGAGACCATGCGCGGCAAGCTCGAGGAGCTGCGGTCCAAGCGCGACCAGCTGGTGGCCCGGTCGAAGACCGCTGCCGCGCAGGCGCAGGTGATGGATGCGGTGAAGAGCATCGACGTTCTCGACCCGACCAGCGAGATCGGCCGCTTCGAGGAGAAGATCCGCCGCGAGGAGGCCAAGGTGCTCGGCGCCCAGGAGCTGGCGGCATCCAGTCTCGATGCGCAGTTCAACAGCCTTGAGGACTACGGCAAGCAGACCGAGATCGAAGCCCGCCTGGTTGCCCTCAAGTCGGGACGCGCACCGGGCGCCATCACGTCTGGTCAGTGACGCTCACCCAGTGACCTTCACTCAGTGAGGCTACCCACGTGACCCTGACCAATGGGGGGCGGCGCAGGGCCGCTGCTCCCCAGCGCACCACCGGGCGGATCGCCGCGATCGACATCGCGCGCGGGTTCGCCATCATCGGCATGTTCCTGGCCCACACGATGCCGAACCCCGATGACGCCGAACTGCTGGTCGAGGGCCGGTCCTCGGTCCTGTTCGCGACCCTTGCCGGAGTGTCGCTGGGGCTGATGACGGGCGGCGCTCGACGGGTTGACCGTGACCGGCGTGGTGCGATGCGGATGACGGTGCTCATCCGCGGGTTGCTGTTACTGGTGCTGGGGCTGCTGCTGTGGACGCTTGAGCACGGCGTGGCCATCATCCTCGACTACTACGGGGTGATGTTCCTCTGCCTGATCCCGCTGCTGTTCGCGTCGCGGGCAGTGCTGACTGCGGTCGGGGTCGCCCTGCTCGCGGTCGCGCCGTGGCTGGCCGGTGTCGTGAACCAGCAGCTGCCGCCTGGACGGTCGGTATTCGGCCTGGACTGGTTCCTCACCGGCTACTACCCCGTCCTGGTCTGGCTGCCGCTGCTGATCGGCGGGCTAATCGCCGCCCGCAGCGGCCTCACCCGCCGGAAGACCCAGGTCATCATCACTCTGGCGGGGATCACCGGCATGGTCGCCGGGTACGGCGCCGCCTGGGTGATCCCCGGGGTGAGTGCCGAGGCGCATTCCAGCACGCTCGCCGAGATCCTCGGCTCCGGCGGCTTCGCGTTCACCGTGATCGGCCTGCTGCTCCTGGTGACCGCACCACAGAACGGGGCGATCGGGCGCGGCATCCGCGGCATCCTCTGGCCGATCGGTGCGGCCGGATCCATGCCCCTCACCCTGTACACGGCGCAGATTCTCGGGATCTCCGCCGCGTTCGGGATCACGCGGAACAGCACCCTGGACGGCGTGATCGATGACCTCGGGTGGGCGCTGCCGGTGATCCTCGTCGCCGGTGGCCTGCTGTTCGCGAGCCTGTGGCGCGCCCTGCTCGGCGCCGGCCCGCTGGAACGGCTGATGCGGTTGGCATCAGTTGCGCCGGGTACCGATCGACCGGGACACTGAGACGGTGACCTCGTTCGTTGTCGTTCCACAGTGGCAGGGGTCTGCGTCATCCCGTGCGATGCGCCTTGTCGACGGCGCCCACACTCTCGGTGCCGACCTGCCCGCCTCCCGCACGCATGCGGTTACCGTGCCGCTTGAGGCGGGCGACGGTGTCGGCTCTGGCGTGCTGCGCTGCAGCAGCCTGATGGCGGTGCGCGACCGGCAGCGCGTGGCCATTCGCGACGCGGATGACGGGAGCCCGGTGATCACGATCGGCGGCGACTGCGGGGTCGAACTCGCCTCGGTGGAACACAGCCTGCTGCAGCATCCGGATGTCGCCGTCATCTGGCTCGACGCGCACCCCGATCTGAACACGCCGGAGTCATCACCGAGCGGCGCGTTCGGCGGCATGGTGCTGCGCACCCTGCTCGGTGAGGGCGCCCCACAGCTGATTCCGGAGCACGCGCTGTCCCCGTCGCGGGTGGTGCTGGCCGGTACCCGCGACTTCGATGACGACGAGCAGCGGTACGTCACGGAGGCCGGCATCCCGGTTATCGCTCCGGGAGATGTCGGGGCGGATGCCCTGATCGCCGCCGTGGAGGCGACGGGGGCGACATCCGTCTACCTGCACATCGACCTCGATGTGCTCGACCCGGGCGAGTTGGCGGGCCTCACCTCTCCCCTGCCGTTCGGGGTGAGCACGAGCGTGCTGCTCGAGACGGTGCGCGGCGTGAGGTCGCGCTTCTCCGTGGTCGGTGCCGGTGTCGCCGCATTCGCGCCCGCCTCACCGGAAGCGGCCGCGGACGACATGCCGACCCTGCTCCGGCTGATCGGGGCGCTCACCCGCTGACGGGCTCAGTTCCTCGCAAGCTCAGTGCTCGCGACCTCAGCCTTCGAGACCCCAGAACGCGCCGCGCAGCCCCACCGAGCGCAGGTAGTCCTGCGCACTGGCCGGGTCCCGCCGCACGTAGCCGCGGTCGAGTCGTCCGGCGTACCAGCCGCTGGCCAGCTGCCACAGCGTCTGCAGCGACATCACGTAGCCGCGGTCGTTCCCGGATACCGTCAGCCAGTCGTCGACGCATTGCTCGTCACAGAAGATCCGCTGGGTACTGCAGCTGTGCACCACGTCGTCCCAGATCTGCGCGGCCGGAACCAGGAAATGGGCGACCTGGGTGCCGCGCGGCGGCTCGTCCTTGTGCACCACGAACGCGTGCGGAGCGCCGCAGGCGGGACAGGTGGTGGCCACGAGGCTCGGCGACGCTTCGGGCACCAGGTGCGGCACGGCGAAGGAGTCCCAGGCGCAGCCGCCCCACCACAGCGTCTCGTCGCTCGCCACCGTGAATCCGAGGTTGCGGGTGGAGAACGGATGCGCCAGCACGATGTCGCCGGCGTCGTCAAGGGCCAGGTGCCGGTCGGCGGCAAGGGCACGATACTGTTCACGCACCTCGTCTTCGGTCAGGTCAAACCGATCGGCGAGCTCTGCCACGTCGGGTTCACGTCCGGTGCGGGCGAATGTGCGGTAGATCGCCAGGCGCACATCCTCGGTTCGATTCATGGCTCCATGATGAGCCCTGCACGGGCGGCCGGGGTAGCGTTACGTCATGTCTGAGTACGATCTCATCGTCATCGGTGCCGGGGCCGTCGGAGAGAATGTCGCCGACCGCGCCACCCAGGGCGGCCTGCGTGTCGTCATCGTGGAGCAGGAACTCGTGGGCGGGTCATGCTCGTACTGGGCCTGCATCCCCTCGAAGGTGCTGCTGCGCAGTTCCGCCGCGGTGAACGCGGCGAGACGGGTGCCCGGTGCGGCGGCAGCGGCCACCGGCGAGCTGGACCTGCCCGCGGTGTTCGCCCGCCGCAACTGGTGGACCGGCGACTGGGCCGACGACGGCCAGGTCGACTGGCTGAAGTCGGCGGGCATCGACCTGGTGCGCGGGCACGCCCGGATCAGCGGCGAGCGCGCCGTGACGGTGACCGGCTCAGACGGCCGCGTCACCGAGTTGCGCGCCACCCACGCGGTCGCGGTCTGCGCCGGGTCTGCGGCGCTGCTGCCCGACATCGAGGGTCTCCGCGACTCGGCACCGTGGACCAGCCGCGACGCGACCAGCGCGCAAAGCGCGCCGAAGAGTCTCGCCATCATCGGCGGCGGCGTGGTCGCCGCCGAACTCGCCACCGCCTTCGCCGAATTCGGCACCCGGGTCACCATCCTCGCCGGATCGGGACTGCTGGAGCGCATGGAGCCGTTCGCCGGCGAGCTGGTCGCCGACGCACTGCGCGAAAAGGGCGTTGACATCAAGCTCGGCGCCTCCGCCACCCGGGTGCAGCGCGGCAAGGACGGCGTCACGGTGCAGTGGGAGGGCAAGTCGGGGGATGGCACGTCAGGGGATGCTGGGTCGGTCACCGCCGAGCAACTGCTGGTCGCCACCGGCCGGGTGCCGCGCACCGACGACCTCGGTCTGGAATCCATCGGGCTGCAGCCCGGCGACTGGCTGAGCACCGACGACAGCCTGCGCGTGCACGGCTTCGACTGGCTGTACGCGGCAGGCGACATCACGCACCGCGCCCTGCTCACCCATCAGGGCAAGTACCAGGCGCGCGCCGCGGGCGATGCCATCGCCGCGCGGGCCCGCGGCGAGCAACTCGATCTCGAGCGGTGGGGCAGGCATGTGGCATCCGCCGATCACGCCGCCATTCCGCAGGTGACCTTCACCGATCCGGAGGTCGCCAGCGTCGGCCTCACCGCGCAGCAGGCGAAGGACGCCGACTATGCGGTGCGCGTGGTCGACTACGACCTCGGCACCATTCAGGGCGCGCAGATTCTGGCGGACGGCTACACCGGTCACGCCCGCATGGTCGTCGACACCGAGCGCGAGGTGCTGCTTGGCGTGACATTCGTCGGTCAGGATGTCGGCGAACTGCTGCACGCGGCGACGATCGCCATCGTCGGTGAGGTGACGATCGACCGGCTGTGGCACGCGGTGCCGTCGTTCCCGACGATGAGCGAGATCTGGCTGCGCCTACTGGAGACCTGGCGCGACGAGGCCTAGGGCAGAGGCCCGGCTAGCTCAACGACTCAGCTCAGAGCGACTCGTACACGCCGGTGAGCGACGCCGCGGCGGACGCCCAGGAGAACCCCTCGGCATAGCCGCGAGCCGACGAGGCCATCGCCGCCAACCGCAGCGGGTTGCTCAGCAGGCTGTCCACCGCACGGGCCCACTCCAGCGGGTTTCGCGAATCCATCAGGATCCCGGAGCGGCCGTCGGCGATCGACTCCTGCAGCCCGGTGGTGCGCGACCCGACCACCGGCGTCCCGCTCGCGGCCGACTCCAGCGCGACCAGGCCGAACGTCTCGGAGTGCGACGGCATCAGGGTGACGGATGCCGCGGCGAACAGCTCGGCGAGCGTGTCGCGGTCCAGCGCGCCGACGAAACGCACGTCGGAGTCGATGCCGAGTTCGGCCGCCAGCTCGCGAAGCCGGTCGGCGTAGGCGTCGTCGCCGGGCGGCGGCTCGCCCGCGATCACCAGCACCGGCGCCCAGCCGCGCAGCGCATGCAGCTCGGCGAGCACGTGCAACGCCAGGTCCTGGGCCTTCAGCGGCTGCACCCGGCCGACCACGACGATGATCGGCCGGTCGTCGTCGATACCCAACCAGCGCCGCACCCCGGGGGCGGCCGCGGCGAGCTCGGGGCTGAACAGTACGGAGTCGACCCCGGGGCGCACCACCCAGAGCCGATCGGCGGGCGCATGCACGTCATCGATCAGCGCGGTCACCTCGGCGGACGAGCCGGCCACCACGGCATCCGCTTCCGCCGCGAGAAAGGCCTCGGCGCGCATCCGCTGTTCCGGCTCCGGCGAGTCGTTCAGTGCAAGGCTGCGGTTCTTCATCGCCCCGACGGTGTGAAAGCTCTGCACGAACGGCACCCGCAGCTCCAGCGCCACCGGCAGGGTGGCCAGGCCGCTCAGCCAGTAATGGGCGTGCAGCACGTCGTATTCGCGTTCCCTGGCCAGCGCCGCCACCGCCTCGCCGAACTCGTCGGCGATCTCGCCGAGCTGTTCCTTCGGCAGCGGCACCGGCGGCCCGGCGAGCAGCGGCAGCACGTGCACCCCCGGGGCGATCTCGCTCACCACCGGCTTCTCTTCCGCCCGGGTCAGCAGGTCGACCTCGATGCCACGCCGGGCAAGCTCGGTGGCGAGCGCGACCACGGTCACGTTCATCCCGCCGGCGTCGCCGGTTCCCGGTTGGTCGGATGGCGACGAGTGCATCGACACCATTGCCACCTTGCTGATACTGCCTGCCACAGTGCCACTGTATTGGCGCGGCACTGCCACAGCACACGAACGCGCCCGCTCTGCGGGTGTGGCGCACGCGGTATGGTGCCGATATGCGAGCCGCCGCACCCACCCGCCTCGAGCGCCTGACCCGGTCGATCCTCAGGCGCGGGCGAGGCGTACCCGGGCTGCGGGCCGTGCTGCTGCATCCGGTGATCGCCCGTCCCGGCTACTGGTTCGCCACCGGCGGCGCGCTCGTCTGGTCGGGCGTGCTGGGCCTGGGCCGGTGGCGGTCGGACGGCGGGCTCATCGTCGCCGACCGGATGCCACGCTGGTCGTTCGGCCGGGGCGGCACCACGATCGGCGCGGTGTTCCTCACGCACGGTCGTCCCTCGGCGAACGTGCTGGCGCACGAGGCGGTGCACCGGGCGCAGTGGCGCCGCTACGGGCTGGTGTTTCCGCTGCTCTACGCGGCGGCGGGTGAGAACCCGTTCCGCAACCGGTTCGAGATCGAGGCCGGTCTGGCGCTCGGTAACTACGTGCGGCCGGCGCCGCCGGCCGGCCGGAAAAGGACCGGCCGGAATACCCAGCCCCCGCAAATTGTATGATTAAGTATGGAATTCGGCGTATACAGCTTCGGGGACATCGGCACCGATCCCACCACCGGGGCGCGGATGTCGCCGGGTCAGGCCCTGCGGGAGCTGCTCGAGCGCATCAAGCTCGCTGACCAGCTCGGCCTGGACTACTTCGGGATCGGTGAGCACCACCGCGAGGAGTACGCGGTGTCCTCCCCCGCCACCGTGCTCGCGGCAGCGGCCAGTGTCACCGAACGCATTCGGCTCGGTAGCGCCGTCACCGTGCTGAGCACCGAGGACCCGGTGCGGGTCTACCAGCAGTACGCCACCATCGACCTGCTCTCCGGCGGCCGCGCCGAACTGGTTGCCGGCCGCGGATCGTTCATCGAATCGTTCCCGCTGTTCGGAGCCGACCTGGCCGACTACGACGCGCTGTTCCGCGAGAAGCTCGACCTGCTGCTCGACATCAACCGCACCGAGCGGGTCAGCTTCAACGGCCGGTTCCGTCCATCGCTGGATGACGCGCTCATCCTGCCTCGCCCGGAGTCGGGCACCCTCGACATCTGGGTCGCCACCGGCGGCAACCCCGAGTCATCCGACCGTGCCGGAAGAATGGGCCTCCCGGTCAGCTACGCCATCATCGGCGGCCACCCGCACCGCTTCGCGCCGCTGTTCGAGTTGTACCGCCGCTCGGCGGCCCGGGCCGGTCACGACCCCGCTGCGCTGAAGACCGCGGTGGCCGGGCCCGGCTTCATCGGCCGCGACTCCCGCGCCGCCAAGGAGACCTTCTACCCGTACTGGATCGGCAACATGCGCACGATCTCCGCCGAGCGCGGCTTCGCCATCCCCACCCGCGAGACCTACGACGACATGACCTCGCCCGGCGGCGCCATCTTCGCGGGCAGTCCGAACGAGGTGGCTGACCGCATGATCACGCTGCACCAGCAGCTCGGCAACGACCGGCATGGACTGCAGATGGACTGGTCCGGGGTGCCGCACCGCGACGTGATGGAGTCGATCGAGCTGTTCGGCACCGAGGTAGCACCGCAGGTGCGCCGGGAGCTCAGCCGCAACTGATCAGGCTCGCACGTTACAATCCGACAACGTATGCCGCGTGCGTGCCCCTGTGCGTACTCTCGCGCAGAAAAGCAGGCCATCGCCCTGCTAGATTCCTGCCAAACACAAAAAGGAGAACCGGTTGTCGTCACGTGCCGCGCGCGGCCCATTGGTGAGTCTCGCCGTTATTGCGGCACTGGTGCTCGGCGGTTGCGCCGGTCAGAGCGAAGAGCCCTCGGCTGCCGCTCCGACCACCGAACAGCCTGCCGCTCCGGTGGAATCGGCCACTCCGAAGCCCACGAAGAGCGCTGCCCCGACCGACTTCGTGCAGCCGAAAAGCTGTGACGACCTGCTCTCCCCCGCGCGCCTGAGCGACTTCGACTCGCGTCAGCTTGAGCTGCTCGGCGGCCCCGGCAACCCGTTCTACGGCGACCGCACCGACGCCGAGCTCGCCGGTGGCATCACCTGCGTCTGGGGCAACGAGGTACTCGCCGACTCCGAGATCATCGAGGTCTCCGCGGCGCCGCTCGATCTCAGCACCCGGCGCGACCTGATCGACACTTTGACGATCGAGCGTGGCCTCAACGAAACCGAGCAGGGCGACGCGCTCGCCTACGGCGTGCAGGGCGACGAACAGGGCACCCCGGCGCAACTGAACGTGCTCCGCAGCACCAGCTGGATCTCGGTGCTCAGCACCCCGGGCGGCCTCACCGCATACACCGACGCCACCGCGATCGCCGGCGAGGTGGCGGCAGAGGTCTACCGCTAACCCGACGCTCGTACCGCCACTGCGCCGAGTGCCGCCGAAATTGTCGAGCGCCGCAGCAATGGCGGCGGCGGTCGACAATAAGTACGGCGTTCGCTGGCCTCCCCTCGAGGCACGCCACCCGCGCCCCGACGATGCCGGCTTCCGTTGACGGAGCGGCGACCACAACCGGCGCATCGTCAACAGAACGCCGCATCGTCTAGGACGGCGCATCGCTGGGCTCCGCGCCGGGGCTACTCGCGGGAGTCCAGCTCCTGGAACGCGGTGATCTGCATCCCACCGGGCGCTTCCAGACGCGCGTTGAGGGAACGCCACGGGGTTTCCACCGGGGGCGCGACGACCTCGGCGCCACCCGCCTCCAGCGCGGTGGTCGTCGCCCGCACGTCATCCACCTCGAACGCGACGCGAATGCTGAGCGGGTACGGCCGGCTGGTCGGACGACCCACCTCCACGCTGTCGATCAGCGCCACCTGGGCCGGGTTTGCGATCTCCAGCGTCGCGCTCGGCACGGCAAGGATCGCCACCCGGGCCTCCCCCTCACCCTCGTACGCCTCCTGCACCGGCAGGCCGAGCGCGTCGCGGTAGAACCGCAGGGCGGCGTCGAAGTCTTCGGTCTCGACGACGATACGAAGCTGGGATACTGTCATGCGACCGAGACTAGTCCGGGCTGTGTTACTTCAGGCTGGCAGTGCCTCTTCGGGCCCGCTACTTCAGGCTCTTCTGCATCAGCACGGTGCCAAGCCACCGCCCGAACTTGAAGCCGACTTTGCCCATGTGGCCGATCTCGGTGAATCCGAACTGCTGGTGCAGGCGAATGGATGGCTCTGCACCC
>JBEVDR010000030.1:0-6418 GCA_040513215.1 Microbacteriaceae bacterium
CCCCGCGACATCCGCTGTAGCGTCCTCTGCGTGGGACCGTGTTGGGTCGGTGGGGGAGTCATCTCCCTCGTGCCGGGCGTCCGCGGCGGCATCCTCAGATCGCGCGGGGAAGTCCTCGGAGTCGGCTCGTTCATTGTCGCTCGAGAAGCCGAACAGTTCGGCGAACACGTCGCTCTCCGACGCCGGTGATTCCGGTTCGGGGGCCTGATCCTGCGTCGGCTCGGTGTGCGATTCGTCTGCCGTTTCGGTGTGCGGGTCGCGCACCAGCTCATTGAATGATTCGAGCAATTCGGCGAACGAGTCGTCTGTCGTTTCGGTACCCACCTCGGGTGCAACTTCGGGTGCAACTTCGGTCGGGACCTCGGATGCCGCGTCTGCCTGAGCCGCAGGCACCGGGTCGGTGAATGATTCCGGAGTCGATTCGACCGATGGCTCGGTCACTGCGTCGGCTGCCGGCTCAGGTGCCGGTTCGGCCACGGGCTCCGGCGCCGACTCGGTAGATGTCGCACGTGCCTCGACTGACTCGCGGGCAGGGGAGCCACCGAGATGGCCGGGAACGGACTCGATCACCGAGGACGCGGGCGCAGACACAGATACAGATGCGGATGCGGGTGCGGATGCAGACGCGGATGCGGCAGAGGCCGCGGTATCCGCCTGATCACGGGCCCAGAACAGTTCCGGATGCTGCTCGCGCAGTTGGCGTCGGCTCATAGTCATTGATTCGACGCCGTCGTCGGCTGATGTCACGTCGACGCTCCCCCTTGGTCGAATGGAATTCTGACAATAGGGCCATGCCCGTGAAACCGGCAGCCCCCATTCTGGGGTGAGTAGCCAGCACGCCCCTGTCTAAGGCGCGACGGCAGCGCGAATCTAGGGCATTCGTCAGATGTGGCAGACCCTCCTCGAGCTTCAGGTGCAGCTCGGCGTCGCCCGGGTGGCGACGGAGGTCGCCCTCGAGCAGGGCGACCTCGACGGTGCCTGGCAGCACGTCTCCGTGCTGATCTAGCCCGATCGGCGGCCGCTGCCCGCGTTCGACCTGCCGTTGCTGTCGGTGGCTGCTCGCGTGCTCGTGGCGCGCGGGGCATCCGAGGCGGAGAGCGAGACGTTCCGGAGGGTGCTCGAGGCGACATCCGGCTGGCCCACTTACCCGGTGTGGGCGTCATTGTTCGAGGCCGAATTCGCCGGCGGCGGGTGTCGCGAACGCCCTCGGTGCGCGGCTGATCACGCGTCACGTGCAGAGTTTTCGTCGCGCGCCGGGCTTGCGCTGACGGATGCGCCGCGGGCCACCTCCGGGGTGCCGGAGCTCACCGCACAGGAACGCCAGGTGCTCGACCTGATCGCGCAGGGCCTCAGCAACCGGCAGACTGGCGAGCGCCTTTTCATCAGCGCCAAGACTGCGTCGGTGCATGTCTCCGCGATCCTGCGGAAGCTCGGGCCGACGTCGCGTACCGAGGCGGCGTTCGTGTCGGCGCAGGGCGCCGAGTCGCCTGGTCGCTGAGTCGCGCTAAACCGCGTGCAGCACGACGTCGTGCAGCACTCCGCAGTCGGCGATGGCGGTGAGGTAGGTGCCGGCCGGTTCCTTCCGATGGTCGGTCGGTGAGCCAGGGTTCAGCAGGCGGAGGCCGTTCGGTGAGATGGAGTCCCACGGGATGTGACTGTGCCCGAACACCAGCACCGCGACATCTGGAAACTGCAGGTCACAGCGCTTCTCACGACCATCGGCCTGACCAGTCTGATGGATCATCGCGAAACGGATGCCGTCGACCTCCACCCGGGCGATCTCGGGCAGCCGGGTGCGGAGGTCTGGGTCGTTGTTCCCGCACACGCCGATCACCCGCGGGGTGCGCCGCTCCAGTTGCTCGAGCAGCTCGGCACCGACCCAGTCGCCGGCATGGAACACCACCTCGGCCGCATCTATCGCGCGCCAGACGCTGTCCGGCAGGGCACTGGCGCGTTGCGGTACGTGGGTGTCAGAGATCAGCAGAAGCCGAGTGCTCATGTCGCCATTGTCCGCCCGGCCGGTCATCGGCGCTACGTGTCGCTCGGGGGAGATTCTTCGAATTTTGCTGCGCTTGCTGTCGTCGGGAAGAGGGCCGGATTTCGGCAACCGCCGGGCGCATCGTCGGCTCGCAGAGCAAAGCCCCCAGCGCTCCGAAGTATTCTCGAAGCACTTCCCTTCCGCTAGAAAGCGATCCCATGCCCGACAGTCCGATCTCGGCGAGCCCGTATGAGGTGCTCGGCGTGAGTCCCGACGCGAGCACGCACGAGCTGCGCAAGGCATATCGCAAGATGCTGCGGGCCACGCATCCGGACACCGGTGGCAACCCGGTGCGATTCCACGCGGTGCAGCGCGCCTGGGAGAAGGTCGGCACCCCCGAAGCGCGGGCGACCTACGATCGCGGTCGCAGCGCTCCGCAGCAGGAGCAGGTGTGGGCGCCGGCCGCTCCGCGCAAACGGCAGGACACCCGGCCGACCGCCCGCTCCTACGGGCATCCCGGCGGCTGGTCACGCGAGCGATACCTCACCCTGATGCGGGAATGGGTGGGACGCGGAGTCCCGCTCGACGACCCCTACGATCCGGCGCTCGTGCGAACCGCACCCCGCGACATCCGACACCTGCTGGCGAACGCCCTGGCCGAAGAGGCGACGGCACGTGCCGTGGCGACGCTCGGCATCGGCTACACGGTCTGGCACGACGTGGCGACGGATGCCGGCAAGCTCGACCAGATCGTGCTGGGGCCATCCGGGCTGTTCGCGGTGCAGTCCGAAGACTGGGGTGCCCCGGTGAAGACGAAGCGCGGTGAGGTGATCGGTGAGGCGGTCGCGGGGGAGCGTCCGATGTACGAGCTGGCGCTGCGGGCCAAGTCGGTCTCCCGGGCGGCGAAGGTGAAGTTCACCGGCCAGCTGCTGGTGGTGCCGGATGACGCGAGCCCCGAGGGTGTGGACGTGCTGGGTTCCTCGCGGGGAGCCGTCACCGCTCTGGTGCAGCAGTCGCGGCTGCTGCAGGTGCTGCGCGACGGCCTGCCCGGAGCCCACCGGATCGGCGGCACCGACCTGTTCGAGGTGCGCACCCGGCTGCAGTCTGCGGTGAAGTTCGTCTAGGCGGCGACCGCGGTTCCGGCTTCAGCCCGGCGCTCTGCAGGACTTTCCGAGCGACACGCCGCCGGACAACGCTGCCTGCGCGGCGGGTCGGCCCACAACTCCTGCCGAACGCGGATACCGCCGGCGTTTCCGGCGGTCGCGATACCGTCGGCGACCGGGTCAGTCGACGGTGAGCACGATCTTGCCGACGTGGTCCGAGGCCTCCAGTCGGCGGTGAGCCTCGGCCGCCTGCTCGAGCGGGAATCTGCTGTCGATGAGCGGGCGGAGCTGCCCGCTCTCAACCCAGGGCCAGGCATCCGTTCGTACCCGCTGCATGATCGCGATCTTCTCCTCGATCGGACGTGCCCGCAGCGTCGTCGCGGTGATCGACCCTCGTTTCGCCATCAGCTTGCGGGGGTCGAAGGTCGCCGGTTCGCCGCTCTGGTTCGCGATCACGACAATGCGGCCATTAGTGGCGAGCGCGGCGATGTCGCGGGCAATGTACGGGCCGCCGATGATGTCGAGGATGACGTCGGCACCGTGGCCGTCGGTGGCGTCGCGGATCCGTTCGACGAAGTCCTCGGACCGATAGTCGATCAGGATATCGGCGCCCAGCTCACGGCAGGCATCGAGTTTGGCGGCGGAAGCCGTGACCGCGACCCGGGCTCCGGCCAGCCGGGCGAGCTGGATCGCGGTGGTACCGATGCCGCTGGCACCGCCGTGTACGAGTAGCGTGTCGCCGGCCTTCAACCCTCCGGTGAGGAACACGTTCGAGAACACCGTGGCCACCGCCTCGGGGAGCGCAGCGGCCTCGATCTGGTCGATCGAGTCGGGCACCGCCAGGGCCAGGTCCTCGTGTGCGACGACCTGGTCGGCGTATCCGCCACCGCCGAGCAGGGCGCAGACCCGGTCGCCGATCGCGAACCGGCTGACCTCATTGCCGACCTCGATCACGGTGCCGGACACCTCGAGTCCCGGCCATTCCGGAGAGCCGGGCGGGGACGGGTAGTGACCGAGACGCTGCGAGACATCCGCCCGGTTTACCCCGGCGGCGGCCACCTGGATCCGGATGTCGCGGCTGCCGACCGGCGCGGGTTCGACGTCCGCGATCATGAGCTGCTCGGGACCGCCGGGTGAAGAGACGAGAATTGCGCGCATCCCGTCAGCCTACGAGGTGGATGTCTCGGAACAGCGGCACGACGAGGCGCCGAACGCGCCCTCCACAGGTCGCTGCAAGGGGGTCGACATCCTCGTCGCGCGGGTGAATGCTCGTAGGCGCCCGATCGCCGGAGGCGTTGAGGAATGCATTGACGGAAGGAGCAGTCATGGCCGTGAAGTTGAACAAGATGGCGCTGGAGAACGCGACATCCCTGATCAAGCACGGTAGGGCCACGCACGATAGCCGTGACGACTGGAGCGCGCACGCGCCGGGAGCTGACGACGAGAACAAGTTCATCGACAAGCACGGCTATGCCGAGTACTCGAAGTGGCACCTGGGGGTCGACGACGACAAGCCGGATGACACCAAGGGGCACTACAGCTTTCCGTTCGGTGACTTCAAGCGGGTGCACCGCTGTGCGGTGATCTCACTGGAGAGCCGGGCCGCGCAAAACGACCACGACGAAATCGCGAAGGCCGCGAAGGGACTGCTGGAGCAGATCGACGCCGACTGAGGCGGGGTTTCAAGACGCGGCCGACTTCGTCGGGCGCTCCGCAACCAGCGGCGAAGTGTTGGTGCGCCGACTAAAGGAGTGCCGCGGCCTTCGGAGACGCGAGCTCGGGGAACGACAACAGGACAAGGTCGACCAAGTCATCCAGCGGTCGGGTGAGGGGGTCGGTGGCGGGAAGCCCGTTCTCTAGCCCGACTTCGATGATCGCGGCCGTGATTTCGTCGTCATCCATGTGCTCGTGGTTGATGGTGACGCCGATCACCTTGGTGTCGGCAAACGCTTCGATCAGGGCCACTTCGCTGGCCACCGTCGGCATGGCCAGCATCGGGAAGTCGCCGAGCGTCCCGCGCTTGGGGGCGTGCTGCAGAATCACGCCGGCGGGCCGACTGCCCCGAAGGATGTAGGCGGATGTCAGGTAGGCGGGATGGCTGAGAGCTCCCTGACCCTCGACGATGATGACATCCGGGTCTTCATTCTCGGACGCGGCGACAACCTGTGCTTCCATCTCGCCGGAACAGAACTGGGGAGCGATCGCGTCGAGAGCGACGCCGTACTTACCACCCTGGATCAGCGTCGTCTGGCCTGTGCCGACCATGACGGCCCGGATGCCGCGAGCGTTGAGCGCGTGCACCAGGAGGGTCGCGGTGGTGCGCTTGCCGATGGCACCGTCGGTCCCCAATACGGCGATGCGCGGGCAAGTCACGTCGAAGATCTGGCCGGTGAAGATCTTGAGGTCTTTCTTGTCCTTGGGGCGACGAACATCCGTGATCGTCACGCCGGCCAGGATGCTGGCAGCCACGAACTCGGCGTCGTCGTTCAGGAACTCGTGCAGGCCGTTAATGATGTTCATCCCGCGCGAGATGGCATCGAGCAGCGCAACTCGCTGGGGTTCCGACAGCATTCCGTCGACCGGCGCCAGGCCGCAGATCAGGTACGCGGGAACGAAACCGGCGTGGGCGATCGCCTCAGCCAGGGTGCTGAGCACGGGGATCCCGTTCGCTGTGCCGTCGAGGTGCCTTCCCGCGTCGACTCCGGCACGCAGGCTGTCGATGACGCTGAGGATCTCGAACTTCTCGGAATGGCGCACCAGGCCGTTGGCCGTCTTGCCGTCCTGTTCGCCGAACTGGCCTTCGCAGTAGACGATGGCGGAGTAATCGGAGAACTCTGCCTCGGAGAACTCTGGCTCGGCGCGACGGTGAGCGTCGCTAGCGCCGGCTTCGTGGCTGAAGATCGGGGTGGGCATGGTGGCTCCTCTGATTCCCCAGAGGAGGCGACCTGACCGTTGGCACAGGCATGAGCCCGAACGTGCAATGAAGCGGTCTTCCCTGACAATCGGCACACTGCCGATACCGCCACGCTACAGCAGTCTGAAAGTCGCAGCCTGAAAGCCGCCGAGTCTGCTCTTTAGCGGATGGCGTTGAGCTCTTCGAGCTTCGCGCGCAGGTCGGCGTCGCTCGGCTCCACCACGTGGGTGGCGTCGGGGAACACGATCACCGGGATGTTGGTGCGACCGCTGATCGCCAGCGCACGGTCCGCGCCATCCTCGACCGATTCGAGGTCGACGTAGTCGTAGTCGACGCCGAGTCCGTCGAGCAGGGACTTCGAGCGGCGGCAATCGCTGCACCACTGGGCGCCGAACATCGTGATCCGCTGGGCCTCATCCGCTG
>JBEVDR010000031.1:0-10888 GCA_040513215.1 Microbacteriaceae bacterium
GCTGCTGCGAGACGCCGCCGAAGATGGTCGTGACCTTCATGCCGTAGGCCTCGGCCAGCGGCTCGATCACGGCGGTGATCTGGGTGGCGAGCTCGCGGGTCGGGGCGAGCACGAGTCCGAGCGGGCGGCCCGGGCGGCGCTTGCCACCGGCGAGGGAGCCGCCGAGGCGGGCGACCATGGGAATGGCGAATGCGAGGGTCTTGCCGGAGCCCGTCTTCCCACGGCCGAGGACGTCGCGGCCGGAGAGGGTGTCGGGAAGGGTGTCGACCTGGATCGGGAATGCCGTCTCTTTGCCCTGCGTGGCGAGCACGGAGACGATCTGCTGGGGCACGCCGAGCGCGCCGAATGTGGTGGTGTTTTCTGACATGGGTGTGGTGCTTTCGCATCGGTCCGCACGACGACGTATGCGCCTGAACGGGAGTTGGCGAGAGCGGCGGTGGCCGCAATCGATCGCCGGAGAAAGTGTCTACAACCGCTTCTGCACTTCAGTGCTGGCGGGAGAAGAGTAAGCGTTCAACGACGCAGGGAGATCGTCATGATCTCGCAAGTGAGTCCAGTCTAGCAGGGTCAGTGATATCTCTCGCCGACCGGGATCTCCACCGACACCGTATTCCCGGCCTGGGCGAGCGGGCAGGCCCATTCCGGGTCGTAGGCGCACGAGGGGTTGTAGGCGAAGTTGAAGTCGAGCACGAGAGATGTCGAGGCCGCTCCTTGGCCGAGGTCGGCGCCCTTGATGGTGTCGATCAGGTAGCGGCCGCCGCCGTAGGTGCCGCCGGGTCGGCCGGCGAGCGCATCCTTGATCGGCACGAAGATGCCGCCGCCGTAGCTGCCGAGCTTCCAGACGTCGAGCGTGCCGACGCCGGGTACAGCGGCGATGCCGATGCGCTCGAACGGGACGATCCCGTCGGTGCCGGTCTCGACATCCATCCGCTTCGGCTCGGCCTCGACCACGTCGACGGTGAAGCGCCACGCGGGGTCGTATGGCTCGATCGGCAGGCCGGTGAAGCCGGCGCGGTCCTCGGGCAGCAGCGGGGTCGACGGATGCTCGGCGAACAGCTCGTCGCGCCCGCGTCGCCAGAGCTCGTGGCCGGCGTCGACATCGACGGATGCCCGCACCTCGGCGTACAGCGCGAACACCCGGCGCCGCCAGTCGGCGACCTCGAAGGCGCTCACACGGAAGTCCCCTCGGTGCGCCAGGTCGGGGCGAGTCGACGCAGCTGCACGCCACGCCACTGCCAGAACGCCCAGTAGAACAGCCAGAGCGGCAGGGTGAGTGCGCCGGCGGAGACCTCGAGCTGATCGCGATAGAGGGTGCGCGTACCGAGCGGAGCGACCGCCATGCTGTGCCGCCAGTGGGTGACGACCGCCAGCGCACCGCTCACGCCCCCGCCGTCATCGCGCACGATGCGCACATCGCCCGCGTCGAGAAAATCGGGGAGTTCGTGGAACGACAGCCGGATGTCCTGCTCGCCGAGCGGGACCAGTCCGAAGGCCTTCACCCGCACCCGGTACTCGCCCTCCTGCCAGAGCTCGGGGAAGCCTCCCGGTTCCGCGGTGAACGTGGTGAACGGCGCGGAGACTGCGCGGAACACCGCAGGGTCGCGGAGCGCGCGCCACGCGGCATCGGGTGTGCAGTCGAGGACCGTCTTGAGCAGTACGCGCATGACCCCATTGTCCGCTCGGTCACCAAACCTGCCGGTACCCTCGAATCCGTGACATTCGGTCAGAGTCAGTACCAGGTCCGGTTCGAGTGGGGCGTGAGTGGCGCCGAAGCGATCGGTCACGACGCCGACGCGCTCGTGTGGGTGGACGTGCTCGGGGTGTCCTCGCCACCCGACGTCGCCATCCCGGTCGTATCCGCCGGCCTGCGCAACCGTCGGGCCGTGGCCGAGTGGGTGCTCGCGCAGCAGGGCGACAAGGGCGAACGCTTCATGGTCGCGATCGTCGCCGCCGGCGAGACGTGGGCGGACGGATCCTCGCGCTTCGCGGTGGAGGACCTGCTCGCAGCCGGCGCCGTGATCGACGCGCTCGCCGACCTGGGGATCGACTACTGCTCGCCCGAGGCGGCAGCCGCATCCGCCGCCTTCACCGGGCTGCGCAACGCGACCGGCCACCTGATCGGCGCCTCCTCGAGCGGCCGCTCCCTCGCGGCGGACGGTCGCCGCGCCGAGATCGATCACGCGATCGAATTGGATGTCGACCCGGCCGTACGGGAATCCGCGGGCCGAGCGTAGCGTTGCGATCATGGCGAGCGATGAGCTTGCAGGAGATGTGAGGAGCACACCATGAAGGCAGTCATCGACGGAAACGTCATCGCAGAAGCCCCCAAGGAAGACCTGATCAAGATCGAGGGCAACTGGTACTTCCCGCCGGCCAGCGTGAACAAAGAGTTCCTGGTCGAGAGCGCCACCCCGTACACCTGCCCGTGGAAGGGCGAGTGCCAGTACTTCTCCGTGAAGAACGGCGACGCAGTTCTGCAGGACCGCGCCTGGAGCTACCCGCACCCCTACGAGACCGCCTTCGCCCGCACCGACGGCAAGGACTTCAGCGACTACGTGGCCTTCTGGAAAGAGGTCCAGGTCACCGAGTAGCGCTCACTCGAGCACCAGCTCGTCGACGACGGGCGGTGCGGCTGGCTCTGGCTTCCGCAGCAGGAACGCCAGCGCCAGCGGCACCAGGCTGAAGGCGATGACCCACCAGAACGTGCCCTGGAACGCGGTCGTCAGGTGCGCGGCACCGGTGCCGTTCGCGGCGAGAGCCTGCAGGATGACCGCCACCACCGTCACCCCGAATGGCGCTCCCACCCGCTGCACGATGTTGAACGCGGCGCTGGCGCGCGGTACCTCCGCGCGGGCAAGGCCGGCGAATGCCAGCGTCATGATCGGCAGCATGCTCGCGCCGATGCCGAAGCCACGCACGAACTGCCCGGCGAGCAGCAGCACGTCGTTGCCCGAGGCGCCGCTGAACACGAACGGCAGCAGGCCGATCATCGTGAGGGCGACGCCGCCCGCAACGAGGATGCGTGGGTCGAGGTGCTTGAGGCGCCCCTGCACAGCCAGGAACGCGATCGTGCCGAGCCCCTGCGGAATCAGGAGCAGGCCGGTGGTGAGGGCGGAGTCGCCCCGCAGCTCCTGGTAGAAGACGGGCAACAGGAACATCGACGCGAAGCTGGAGAAGCCGGAGACGAAGGTGATCACGCTGGCCAGGCCGAAGCTGCGCTGACCGAAGACCCGGACATCCACCAGCGGTGCCCGCTTGGCCCGCAGGGCGTACCCGGCGAAGGCGGCGATGAGCAGCGCGCCGATGGTGATCGGCAGCCAGGCGTCGAGCGCATCGAAACCCTGGGCGGCATTGCTGATGCCGTACGCCAGCGCGACCAGCCCGGGTGTGATGAGCAGGAATCCTCGCCAGTCGAGAGGATGTCCGGGGTGGCGGTCGTCCTTGGGCAGGAACGCCGGGGCGAGGGCCAGCGCCAGGATGCAGAGCGGCACGTTGACGAAGAACAGCCAGTTCCAATTGATCGACGTGATGATCAGGCCGCCGATGACCGGGCCGAGAATGGGCGCCAGCTGGGCCGGGAGCATGATCGCCGCCATCGCCTTGCTCAGCCGGGAGGGCCCGGCCGCCTGGGTGAGGATCGTGAGCGTCACCGGCAGGATCATGCCGCCCCCGATGCCCTGGAGCACGCGGAATCCGATCAGCGACGGCAGGTTCCAGGCCACCCCGCAGAGCACCGAGCCGAGCAGGAACACGGCGATCGCGGTCATCCATATGGTGCGCGCCCCGAAGCGCTCGACGGCCCAGCCGGTGAGCGGGATGACGCCGGCGAGAGCGAGCAGGTATCCGCTCGACACCCACTGGGTGGCGGCCACGGTCGCGTGGAAGATCACGCTGAGCTGGTGGAGTGCGACGTTGACGATGGTGGTATCGAGGATCGACGTGACGGCGCCGAGCAGCAGCACGATGCTGAGGACGTTGAGGCGACGATCGGTGACCGTCTCAGGGGTGGTGAGCGTAGACATGGTTGGCACACTACACCGTGCAGTGTAGTTAAGTACACCGACGGGTAAGATTCCAAAGAAACGAAGGGTGACGCATGCCGGACTCGGCCGAGAAGACGCTGCGCCAGGGCTCCACGCTGAAGCGGGCGGCGATCCTCGACGCGGCCCGCGAGCTCTTCCTCGCCGACGGATTCGACCGCACCAGCGTCGACGCGATCGCGGCTCACGCCGGCGTCTCCAAGCGCACCGTCTACGACTACTTCGGCGACAAGCAGACTCTGCTTCGGGAGGTCGTGATGAGCGCCGGCGCCGCCCTGATGGGGAGCGTGCAAGCCGCGATCGACGAGCATCTGGGACAGTTCGCCGAACTCGATGCCGCGCTGGTGGCCTTCGCAGAGTCGGTCGTCGGGACCACGATGGATTCACCCGACTACGCCGCACTCATCCGTCTGGTCACCGCAGAGGCAGCGCAGCTGGCCGACCTCATCGCGTCGTTCGGTGATGAACCGGAAGACGCGCTTGCTCGGCGCTTCGCCGAGCTGGATGCGGAGGGAGTGCTGATAGCCCCGAAGCCCCGCTTGGCCGCCGACCACTTCGTGGCGCTGACCTTTCAGTTCTCCACTGGCGGCAGTCTCGGTGCGCGGCCCCTGCACTCCAGACAGCACATCGAGGACGGCGTCGCGGCCTTCCTCCGTGCCTACACGCGGGCCAGCTAGCCGCCGTTCCGCGCCCGGTGCGCCCGCACCTTCGAGCGGTTGCCGCAGCGCTGCATCGAGCACCAGCGCCGGTTGTTCGAGCGCGACTCGTCGTAGAACACGAGCGCGCAGTCATCCGCCGCACACTCGCGCAACCGGCCGCCGGCGTTGTCGGTGAACAGGGTGACGGCGTCGCGGGCGATGGTCGAGAGAGCCTGGCCGGGGCGCACGGCCGAGCGTCCGGCCTGGCGGTTGCCGCCGACGAGTGCGGGCGGGATGTTCGGGGTCGCCGCGAAGAGATTCAGGGTGTCGACGTCATCCGGTTGCGGTTCGCGCTCGTGGCTGAGTGCCAGCGCGATGTTGGCGATGGAGCGCCGCAGGGCCTTCGCATCGATGAGGTCGCCGGCCGTCGCGCTCGGGTCGACGCGAGGGTACCGTGCGGCCAGCCACGCACCGAGCTGTGCCGGTTCGTGCAGATCCTCCCAGGCGGGGTTGTCGCCCATAGCGCCGGTGTAGGCGAAGTCGAGGGACACCGCTCCGGAGTCGAACCACCACTGCGCGCCCTCGCTGGAGACGAACCATTGACCGGTATTCACGGTAACCATTATGTTCGGTTACCACCGTCGGCCAGACGTGGTAATGGGACGAGGAGGTCCACCGTGAAAGTCCAGGTCGCCTTCGATTCGGCCGATCCCAACACCCTCGCCGACTTCTGGGTCGAGGTGCTCGGCTACGTGGTCGAAGACAACACCGCGTTCGTCGACCAGCTGGTCGCAGACGGGCGGATGCCGGCATCCGACCGCGTCGTCATCGACGGTTTCTCGCGCTTTCGTGAGGTCGCGGCGATCGTCGACCCGACGGGGGAGGGCCCGCGCTTCTTCTTCCAGCTCGTGCCGGAGGGCAAGACGGCGAAGAACAGGGTGCACGTCGACGTGTCCACCCCCGAGGAGAAGAAGCAGGCCGAGGTCGAGCGGCTCACCGCGCTCGGCGCGCGCCTGCTCTGGGTGACCTCCGACCGGGGTCCCACCACCTACACGATGCAGGATCCCGAGGGCAACGAGTTCTGCCTGCACTGACCTGCCCGCTCCTACACCTCCCGTCGACACCTGTTGACACCTCCTGTTCGCACCTCCTGTTCGAAATGAAGGAGATTCTGCGCGCGGGCCTCGTGATCCCGGGGTCGGCATGGCGCTGGAGGAGAGCTTTTCCTTCTTTTCGTACCGCTGGGGGTAAATACCGCTGGGGGGCAACTCGTCCGGGGCGCTTCGTGGCGAGGGGCACGGCTACGGCTCGGCGGAGGAGGGTCCGCTCAGCCGGCGGTCTTGCCCCGCATGTCTATCGCAATCTCGGTCGCGTCGAGGTTGGCCAACTCACCGGCGAGCAGATCCGCGTCGAAGGTGCCGTGATCGCGGGCGTCGAGCAGCTCGGCGCGCTGCGCTGCGATCACGTCGAGCCGGTGCTTCTTGGCGACGGTGAAGTCGGCGGGGGTCGGTGGTCCGTCGTGCTGGGGCGGCTGCGGAATGGACTCCGCGCTCGACCGCAGCAACTGCATGAGCCTGACGTGCTCTTCCGATCGCACCGCGGCGGCCTCCACATCGTCACTCTTCGGCGTGATCCAGCGCAGGAGCGGTCCTATCGTTCCGCCCTGGATGAGCAGTGACAGCGCTGCCACCGCAAAGGCGATCAGCACGATCACCGAGCGCTGCGGGGTGTCGTCGGGCAGCGTCTGGGCGGCGGCGACGGTGACGGCCCCGCGCATTCCGGCCCACACCACGACGGTGCCGTCGCGCCAGCCGAGCGGCTGCCGAAGGAAGTAGTCGATATCGGCGATCGCCTGGGTGACCCGGAAGGCGAAACGGCTGAGATCTCGATCCGAGACTCGCTTGCGGGACGTGAACTCGCCGTACGCCTCCTTCGTGCCCTCGGGGGTGTCGAGTTTCTGCTGTACCCCCTGCATTCGTTCGCGCATCTGCGCTGTGCGTGCGCCCCGCCGCGACAGGATGCCGAGCAGGGGCGCAACGTACGCCGCACGCACCACGATCGTGAGCAGCAGGGCGCCGACCGCGATGAGCACCGCAAGCCAGACCCCGCCGTGGTCCTTCTCCACGTTCAGCACGATCGACCGGATCTGCACGCCCATGGTGAGGAAGACGGCTCCCTCGAGCACGAGCTCGACGGTGCGCCAGTTCTGCGAGTCCGACAGCCGGTTCTGCGCCGACAGCTGCCGCGGCGCCAGGATGCCGGTGATCAGCCCCGCGACCACGGCAGCCACCAGCCCGGACGCACCGAGCAATGTCGCCGGAACGGAGGCGAGAAACGGCACGGCAAACGAGATGACGGTGTTGGCGGTCGGATCGGTGATGCGCTTCCGCACCACCAGATTGAGCCATCCCACCAGCCAGCCGATCAGGGCGGCGACCGCAACCGAGTACGCGAAGCTGCCGACGGCGCCCCAGAAGGAGAAGGATGCCGCAGCCGCGACGATCGCGGTACGCAACAGCACGAGGGCGGTCGCGTCGTTGAGCAGGCTCTCCCCGTCGAGCATGGCGACGACCCGTGTGGAGACCGGCATCTGTTTGATGATCGAGGTGGCCACGGCATCCGTCGGGCTCACGATGGCGCCGAGGGCGACGCCCCAGGCGAAACCCAGGTCGGGGATGACCAGCATGAAGAACACGCCGAGGATGAGGGCGCTCGCCACGACGAGCACCACCGACAGGCCGCCGATCGCGCCGAACTCGCGGCGGAAGTTCATCGTCGGCATCGACACCGCCGAGGAGTAGAGCAGCGGCGGGAGAATGCCCTCGAGAATCCATTCCGGGTCGATGTGGGTCGAGCCGAAGATCGGTAGGAAGCTGACCCCCACACCGATCGCGACCAGCACCAGGGGTGACGCGATTCCCAGCCGTGGGCCGATCACGGTGGAGGCGGCGATCACCACCAGGCCGGTCACGATCACCACGAGGATTTCGGTCATCGCCCCAGCCTGTCAGGTCGCTCTGGCCCTGTCAGCACAACTAGCTCGCCTTCGCGACCACCCGTTTCGTCCAGGTGATGGTGTTCGCGGCGTCGAACCGCTTCGCGCAGCGACCACAGGCGAGCACGCGGGTGGGGGCGCGATAGCGGTAATGCTGGTGGCCGGCGGGGCAGCTGCCCACCCACGGTGCCAGGTCGTTCGCGATCGCCCCGTCGTGCAGGCGCTTGCCCTCGTAGCCGAGCTCGGCCGCGACCTTCTTCCACTTCGGACCGTGACCGGCCCGCGACCCGGCGATGGCATGCGCGACCTCGTGCAGCAGCACCTGGTGGATCTCGTCGTCTTCGTACCGGGAGGCGAGGTGGCGCGAGACGGAGATGCGACGGTCGGTGTAGTTACACAGCCCGGCGCGGGTCTTCGCGGCATCGAACCCGAAGGTCCAGGTGGAGTCGAGGTGCAGGGCGATCAGCGCGTCGGCCCACCGGCGCACGCGGGTGAGCTCGGCCACGGCGTCAGTCGCCCTCGGTGATGCGGCTGTCGATCACCGCTAGGGCGAACAGCGACGACTCGATCTGCTCGGCCGGAGCCTGGATGCGTTCGCGCACGGCAAGCGCGTGGGCCACCGATTCGCGGGCCTCGGCGTATCGGCCGAGATCGAAGAGGATCTTTCCCTCGTGCTGCGCGGCGAAGGCCTCGGTCGACGACCACTCCTCGCCCGCGGCGGTGCGCCGGGCCGCGGTCATCTCGGCCAGCGCACGCTCGAGTTGCCCGGAGAACTGGAACACCTGAGCGCGCCGCATCCGCGCCCGGGTGAGGCGCTCGCGATCGCCGGAGAAGTGTTCGAGGCGGAACGCCTGTTCGGCCGTCACCAGGGCTTCGTCGAGGCGACCGAGAAGGCGCAGGAGAACCGCCTTCTCGCCGAGCACGTCGGTGCTGCGGCTGTCGCCGAGCGCGGTCAGTCGCGCCTCGACAGCGGGCACGTCAACTAGCTCGCGCAGGGTCTGCGGGTCGTAACCGGTGATCATCACTACGAGGTTAACCGGCACTGCCGTCATCGCGGCGCAGCCCCGCGGTCAGTCGCGGTTGCCGACCTGGAAGATGTTCTTCGCCGGCGGAGGCGAGCGCACGGCGGTCACGTCGGTGACGATCGGCGCCCCCGCGATCCAGTTGCGCAGCTCGGCGCCGGCGACCACCTTCGACGGATGCGGGCCCCCGGCCAGCAGGCGCGGCATCCATTCCAGGGGCAGCGGGCTCGGTGACCCGATGAGCACGATGTTGCCGAAGCGGCGGCCCTTCAAGATCTGGGTCTCGGCCAGGGCGGCCACGTCATCCGTCACCGCGGAGAGCGTCGCCGCCTGCCCGCGCGCGAATGCGAGCCCGGGGCCGTCGGCCACGTTGATGGCGATAACGCCGTCGGGCTTCAGCAGCGAGACCGCCTCGCGGTAGAACTCGACACTCGTGACATGGGCGGGGGTGCGGGCGCCGCTGAAGACGTCGACGACGAGCAGGTCGACCTCGCCGCGCAGGCCCGGTGGCAGCTTCTGCATGACCTCGCGCGCGTCGCCGTGCCGCACCCGCAGCGAGGCGTTACGGGGGAGTGGGAGGTGGGCGCGCACCAGATCCACGAGATCCGACTCGAGTTCGACGACCTGCTGCCGCGACCCCGGGCGAGTGGCTTCCACGTAGCGCGGCAGGGTGAACGCGCCGGCACCGAGGTGCACGGCGGTGATCGGCTCGCCGGGCATCCGCAGCTGGTCGATGACGTGCCCGATGCGCTGGATGTACTCGAAGAACAGCTGACTCGGGTCGTCGAGGTTCACGTGCGACTGGGGCGTGCCGTCGACGACGAGGGTGAAGGCGCCGGGAACCCAGCGGTCCGGCTCGATGACCGCGTGGAATCCGCTCAGTTTCAGGGTCGTCGAGGGCGATTCGGTCATGCGTCGATGCTGCCACACGCCCGGTGTGCGTGAGCCGCCGTCATCCGCCCCACCCTCCGCCGCTGCTCTCTCGTGAGTTGCACGTTCGAGTGGTTCTGAGCGCGAAATAACCACTCGAACATGCAACTCACGAGTGAGAAGACGGGGGAGAATGGATGCCCGGGCCGGGTCTTATAGCCCTCGTCGAGAATTTGGTCAAGCATTTGCTTGACCCGGCGCGTCTTTCCGTCCTATAGTGGTTCTTTGCGCTCCCAGGATTTCTCTGCCTTCATATTGCGGTTGGCACTGTGCTTCACCGGCACGGTTCTTGCACAGTTCACCTGGGGCGATCCATCACCGACTGCAACTGGCGCTAGACCCGCCACCGGAGGTTATTTCCTTGGCTGCTGCTCGCAACGCATCCACCACGAACTCATCGAAAAAGGGATCTCCCAAGAACGGCCGCTCAGCAGAGCGTCTCTCGTTCGCGAAGATCACCGACACGCTCACGGTTCCCGATCTGCTGGCACTGCAGACCGAGAGCTTCGACTGGCTGGTCGGCAACGACATCTGGAAGGAACGCGCGGCGCAGGCCAAGGCTGAGGGCCGTCAGGACCTCCCTTCGCTCACCGGCCTCGAGGAGATCTTCGAGGAGATCTCCCCCATCGAGGACCTCGGCGAGACGATGCAGCTGTCGTTCACCAACCCCTTCCTCGAAGAGAAGAAGTACTCGATCGACGAGTGCAAGGAGAAGGGTAAGACCTACTCCGCGCCGCTGTACGTCGAGGCCGAGTTCATGAACCACCTCACCGGTGAGATCAAGACCCAGACGGTCTTCATGGGCGACTTCCCGCTGATGACCCCGAAGGGCACCTTCGTCATCAACGGAACCGAGCGCGTCGTCGTGTCGCAGCTCGTGCGTTCGCCTGGTGTGTACTTCGAGCGCCAGCAGGAGAAGACCTCCGACAAGGACATCTACTCCGCTCGCGTCATCCCGAGCCGTGGTGCATGGCTCGAGTTCGAGATCGACAAGCGCGACCAGGTCGGCGTTCGCATCGACCGCAAGCGCAAGCAGAGCGTCACCGTGTTCCTCAAGGCCCTCGGCCTGACCAGCGAGGAGATCCTCGAGGAGTTCAAGGGCTTCTCGTCGATCGAGCTCACCCTGGAGAAGGACAACATCCTCACCAAGGAAGAGGCGCTCAAGGACATCTACCGCAAGCTCCGCCCGGGCGAGCAGGTCGCCGCCGAGGCCGCGCGCGCGCTGCTCGACAACTTCTACTTCAACTCGAAGCGCTACGACCT
>JBEVDR010000032.1:0-28685 GCA_040513215.1 Microbacteriaceae bacterium
CGGTCGTCACATCCTCGACTGACGCCTTGAGCGAGCTGACCGCCGAACATACCGCGGGCGGTGCGGCCGGTTCGCCCTGGGCGCATCCCCCAGTGATTGTTACCGTGAGGAGGACTCCCACGGCCAGAAGAACAGTGTTAGCCCTATTCATCATGGCAGCCACGGTACGCGGCTGCGTGTCGGCAGCATCACTCAGATCGGGTGATCCGGGCATGCGGGCGGAGCCGGGTTTCACGCACTCAACCGCACCTGGTGTTCCGTCATGTCTTCCTCCGAGTTTCGGTCGTGATGGGTGAAGGATCAGCGGATGCGGCCCACGAGCCGCATCAACCACTGGTGCCTGAGCTCGATCCACACTGCGCCAGCGGACGCGACCACGTCTCCGCGCTCGTCGAGGAGCGCACTGGCCGTCTGGGTCGAGCGACCGTGCTGTTCGATGGTCCACCCCACCGCGACGAGGCGTTCGCCGAGGAACACGTCGCGGTTCTGGTGTGCTGTCAGGGTGCCGAGAAGACCGAGCCGACCCTCGAGCAGGGACGTCGCCGGGTAGCTGGGACAGTCGAGAGCACCCCAGACGACTACGGGATGCACGACGCCGTCGGTGGCGTCCCGCTCGAGTGGCACGAACGGGGCCGCGAGCACATCGCTCCGGTTCGCGAGCGGCCCGGGCGTGACCTTCAGTCCGTCCCGACGATCGGGCCCGCACACCACACAATTCGACAACAGGTGGCGTGCGCCTTGGAGGGGACTTGCCTCACGCGCCGCCTCAGCGTCAGCGAAACTGGGCCCCACGGGAGGGATCATCGTGAACGGATCGACTCGTCTGGCCTCCGCGACGACGTGGTGTTGTGAGTCGGCAACCGAGGCGATGAACCCGCCGACATCCGTCTCCACCTCCAGCGGCGTGTCGAGGGGTATCGGTCGGATCAGCCGGACGCTGGCGGTGCCTCCTAGGGGCTGGGCGATCGTGCCGGCAGCGAATCCGCCGTTGGCGCTGTGGGGTGGACCGTTGAAGCGAGCGTCGAGACGCAGCGTGCTGGTCATTGTTTCCATACCGATAGCGAACAGCGACGGGTCCGCTCGGCTCATCCCGCGAATCGGCCAACCTGGCATGGCCGAATCCGGCCAGATGAACGGCGCAAGGGACGGACATCGAGCATCCGCTCTAAGATCCGGATATGGCGGCGGAAGATCAGGTCGTACGGCACACTCACGTCGGTGACCGTACAGTGGCTTGGTCTTCCGTCGGTTCCGGACCGCCGCTCGTGATCGGGGGTTGGTGGGCCAGCCACCTGGCGCTGAACTGGGAGGATCGCGCGTTCCAGAGGTTCGTGCATGGCCTGGCTCGCCGGCACACCGTCATCCGCTACGACCGTCCCGGGACCGGCCTGTCCGATCGCGACGGACCGCCTCCGGTCAGTCTCAGCGATGAGCTGGCGGCCCTGACCGGTCTCCTCGAAAAAGTCGACCATCCGCGCCTGTCCCTGCTGGGCGCTTCGGCGGGATCCGCGGTCGCCTCGGCGTACGCCGCACAGAATCCTGAGCGTGTGGACCGACTGGTGCTCTACGGCAGCTATTCACGCGGTGCGGACATCGCCTCTCCGTCCGCGCGGGAGCTGATGGTGTCGATCGTCGAAAATCAATGGGGGCTCGGGGCACGCGTGCTGGCCGACGTGTTCCTCCCGAACGCGACAGCCACTGACCGGGAAGAGTTTGCCCGGTTCCAGCGACGGTCCGCCTCACGGGAGGCAGCGTCGAGGGCGCTGCGCGCTGTGTATGAGATGGACTCGACCGCGTACCTCTCGCGCGTGCGCGTACCGACCCTAGTGCTGCACCGGCGAGACGACCGAGCGATCCCTTTTGCACTCGGCCGCGAGGTGGCCGACACCGTGCCCGGCGCGACGTTCGTGGAGCTCGACGGCGAGGACCACTTCCCGTGGTTAGGCAACAGCCTCGCCGTGGTCGATGCGATCGAACGCTTCCTCGGCGGGCTGCCGCAGCGCTCACCGGCCGAACAGCACACCCCGGCTGCCCTCACGGTTCGTGAGCGCGAAGTGCTGACGCTGGTCGCCCAGGGCCTGACCGACGCCCAGATCGCCGACCGGTTAGTCCTCAGCGCACACACGGTCCATCGGCACGTCGCCAACGCGCGCACGAAGCTCGGCGTTTCAACTCGCGCCGCGGCAGCAGCCTGGGTGCTGACCCACCCGCGTTGAAGGGATCTCTATTCGGGCGTCCCGTCTTAGAACGGATGTCCCGGACGCAGGTGAAGTCTGGAAGAGGTCCCTTCCCGTGACTCGGGAAGGACCGAACTCCCGATTTCACGGGCGAAAGTCGGGACCAGGCAAAAGAAAAAGGCCGGATCCCGAAGGATCCGGCCCACTGTCTCAACACAGTTTCTGGGAATCAATTTCCAGTGTCCGAGGGGGGACTTGAACCCCCACGCCCTATACGGGCACTAGCACCTCAAGCTAGCGCGTCTGCCATTTCCGCCACCCGGACGAGTGTTTTGGTTTGTTCAACCGAGAGACGACATTAGCACGAATCTGCGCTCGTCTTTGACGCCCGATAGCGTTGGGCCATGGCATCCGACACCCCCGCTGACGCGACCGACTCGACCGAGCCTAAAACGCCGGCACTCGACTCGACCGCGATCATCGCTCGCGATCTGATCCGGTTCGACACGTCGAATTTCGGTGAAGGTCGGTCCAACGGCGAAACGGATGCCGCGGAGTACGTCGCCGCCCACCTGGAGGCGCTCGGCCTCACCGCCGAGCTGATCGAGTCCGAACCGGGACGCACCAGTGTCGTCACGCGTGTGCCGGGCGCTGACTCGTCCAAGCCCGCCCTTGTGTTGCACGGCCACCTGGACGTGGTGCCGGCAGATCCCGCGAACTGGAGCGTCGATCCTTTCGGGGGCGAGATCCGCGACGGCATGCTCTGGGGCCGCGGCGCCGTGGACATGAAGAACATGGATGCGATGATGATCACCGCGCTGCAAGACATCCTCGGCTCCGGTCGGCAACCGGCCCGTGACCTCGTGATGGCGTTCTTCGCCGACGAAGAGGCCGGGGGAGTGCTCGGCTCGGCACACCTGGTGAAGACCCGGCCCGAACTGTTCGCCGGCGCCACCGAGGCCATCAGCGAGGTCGGCGGCTACTCCATCACGCTCCGCGGCAAGCGGGCATACCTGCTGCAGACCGGCGAGAAGTCGCTGCTCTGGATCAAACTGGTCGCTCGCGGCACCGCGGCACACGGCTCCCGGGTGATCTACGACAATGCGGTGACCAAGCTTGCCGAGGCGGTCGCCACACTCGGCCGCCGCGAATGGCCGATCCGCCTCACCGACACCACCACCGAGCTGCTTGCCGAACTCGCCCGCATCCTCGACGTCGACCCGCAGACCGCCGGTCCCGACGAACTCGTGCTCGCCACCGGTACCGCCGCCGGGTTCATCCAGGCCTCACTGCGCACCACGACTAACCCCACCGGGCTGACCGCCGGTTACAAGCACAACGTCATCCCCGATCGGGCCGAAGCCCTCATCGACATCCGCACGCTGCCCGGTGAAGAGGACTCGGTGCTGGCCGAGGTGCAGCTATTGATCGGCCCGGAGATCGAGATCGTCGTGATGCACCGCGACATCGGCCTGGAGACATCCTTCGACGGTCCGCTCGTCGATGCGGTGAAGAGCACGCTCGAGCTGCACGATCCGGGCGCGCCGGTGCTGCCCTACCTGCTCTCGGGCGGAACCGACAACAAGGCGCTCTCGCTGCTCGGCATCAAGGGCTACGGATTCGCACCGCTGCGACTGCCCGCCGACGTCGATTTCCCGGCCATGTTCCACGGCGTCGACGAACGCGTGCCTCTTGACGCACTATCCTTTGGCAGGCGGGTTTTGACCGACCTGCTGCTTAGCTATTAACCACGGGAGTCACACGAGTTGCAGTTCTTCGAGGCCATCATCCTCGGCCTGGTCCAGGGCCTCACCGAATTCCTGCCCATCTCGTCCAGCGCACACCTGCGCATCGTCGGGGAGTTTCTGCCGAGCGCCACCGACCCCGGCGCCACATTCACGGCAATCACCCAGATCGGCACCGAGATCGCCGTGCTGGTCTACTTCTGGAAAGACATCACCCGAATAATCGGGCGCTGGTTCCGCTCGTTCAGCGGCAGCGTGCGCAAGGACGACCCGGACGTGCGGATGGGCTGGCTGATCATCATCGGCACCCTTCCAATCGTGCTGGTTGGCTACTTCGGGCAGGAGTACATCCGCTCGGTGTTCCGCAACCTGTGGCTGGTCGCAATTGTGCTGATCGTGTTCGGCATCCTGCTCGGCCTCGCCGACCACTACGGCAAGCGCAACCGCGAACTGCCCGACCTCACCTACCCGCACGGCATCTACTTCGGTCTGGCGCAGACCCTCGCCCTGGTGCCCGGCGTCTCCCGCTCCGGCGCGACCACGACAATGGGCCTGGCGCTCGGCTACTCCCGTCCCGCCGCGGCCCGCTACGCGTTTTTGCTCGCCGTTCCGGCCGTGTTCGGCAGCGGCCTGTATGAGCTGGTGAACAGCTTCGGTGAACCGGAGGGCTACTACGGCTATGCCGAGACCGCCGTCGCCACCGTGGTGGCGTTCGGTGTCGGCCTCGCGGTGATCGCGTTCCTGATGAACTACATCTCGAAGAAGTCGTTCATGCCGTTCGTGATCTACCGCCTTGCGCTGGGCGTGACGCTGATGATCCTGCTGTCCACCGGGGTGCTCGACCCGCTCTAGGATCGAGTCCATGAAGTCTTGGACCCGGCCCGATATCCCGTCGCTCGCCGGTTCCGGACCGGTTCCGCAGCTCTACGACACAGTGACCCGGTCGCTGCAGCCCGCGACCGCCGCAAACGGCGTGGCCGGGCTCTACGTCTGCGGGATCACCCCGTACGACGCCACTCACCTTGGCCATGCGGCCACTTACCTCGCCTTCGATACCCTGCAACGGCTCTGGCTCGACGCTGGCTACGAGGTGCGCTACGCGCAGAACACCACGGATGTCGATGACCCGCTGCTCGAGCGTGCCCAGGCCACCGGGGTGGACTGGCGCCAACTCGCCAGCGATCAGACCGAGCTGTTCCGGCAGGACATGCAGACCCTCGGGATCATCCCGCCCGATCATTACGTGGCCGTCACCGAGGTGATCGAGCCGGTCGCGGATGCCGTCAACCGACTCGTCGAGCAGGGACTGGGCTACCGGGTCGGTGACGACTGGTATTTCGACAGCGTCGCGGCATCCACCGGCACGCCCTGGACGCTCGGAGAGGTATCCGGCCTCGACCAGGCCACCATGCTCGCGCTCTCGGCCGAACGCGGGGGAGACCCCGACCGTCCCGGCAAACGCGACCCGCTCGACCCGCTTCTCTGGCTCGGCGCCCGGCCGGGTGAACCGAGCTGGCCGTCGGCGATGGGCCACGGCCGACCCGGCTGGCACATCGAATGCTCGGTGATCGCGGAGAAGTACCTCGAGATTCCGATCACCGTCAACGGCGGTGGCTCCGACCTGGTCTTCCCGCACCACGAGTTCAGCGCGGCACACACCGCAGCGCTCAGCGGAACGCCGCTCGCGGCGCTCTACTCCCACGCCGGAATGGTGGCCTACCACGGCGAGAAGATGTCGAAGTCGCTCGGCAACCTGGTCTTCGTGTCACGCCTTCGCATCGCGGGAACCGACCCGCGCGCCATCCGGCTCGCCCTGCTGTCCGAGCACTACCGCAGCGACTGGGATTGGACCGACGCCCACCTCACCGAGTCGGAGGCGAGGCTGGTGCGCTGGGTCAGCTGGGCGGCGACGCCCGGAGACGACGACTCGCTGGTCGGCGAGCTGCGCAGCCTGCTCGCACACGACCTCGACACCCCGGCCGCGCTGGCGACGATCGACCGGCACGTCGCCCACCAGAGGGCACCGTCAGCGGCCGCGCTCGACGCCATCGACGCGCTGCTCGGGATCCGGCTGCGCTAGCCGCCGGTTGGCCGCCATGGCTCGTCGCCCGGGCCGGACATGCCGCCGCGGCCCTCTTTGCCGTCGCGTCGGCGCAGGTACTTCTCGAACTCCTCGGCGATCGCCTCGCCGCTGGCTTCGGGGGAGTCCACGGCATCCCGAGCCACCTCCAGCTGGTGGATGTAGGCCGACATGTCTTCGTCATCGCCGGCGAGGGCGTCGATTCCGCTCTCCCAAACCGCGGATTCCTCCACGAGCTCGGTGCGCGGCACCACCACGTCGACGATCTCCTCGAGCTTGTCGATCAGGGCGAGGGTGGCCTTCGGGGAGGGCGCGTTGTGCACGTAATGCGGCACGGATGCCCAGATGGTCATGGTGGGGATGCCCGCCTTCTCAGCGGCATCCGCGAGCACGGTGAGGATGCCGATCGGCCCCTCGTATGTGCTGCGCTCCAGCCCGAAGTCCTTGCGCAGCTGGGAGTTCTCGCTCGACGCGAAGATGGAGATCGGCCGAGTGTGCGGAACATCAGCAAGCATCGCACCGAGCATCACGATCCCGCTGATCCCGTTGTCGATCACCGCTTCCATGATCTCGCTCGTGAACGTCTTCCAGCCGCGGGAGGGCTCGGTGCCGACCAGCAGGTAGAGCGAGGACCGCAGCGGTTCGACCGGGCCGTACATGGTGACCCCCGGCCAGACCACGGACCGGTCACCGTTCTCGTCGGTCTCGATCGTCGGGCGGTTGAACTGGTAATCGAAGTAATCTTCAGGTTCGATTTCCGCGATTGGGTACACCTCGAGCTGATCCTGCAGCGTGCGAATCGCACCGCTTGCGGCATCTCCGGCATCATTCCAGCCTTCGAAGGCCACGACGAGCACTCGTCCGCTGGTGAATCCTGTGGTGTCTGGCACTCTCATCCTCGCTGGCTGAACCGTCCGGCTCCGCCTTTCAGTCAAGGATAGAACCTTCCCGGTTTAGACTCGTGGGTTGTGACTACACTCCAGCCAGCCGCCGTCCTCTGGGACATGGATGGCACCATCGTCGATACCGAGCCCTACTGGATCGCCTCGGAGACCCGCCTTGTCGAAGAATTCGGCGGCAGCTGGCGGCAGAGCGACGCGCTCGGACTGGTCGGCCAGGGGCTCTGGCACTCCGCGCGGGTGCTGCAGAACCGGGGCGTCACGCTCAGCGAAGACGAGATCATCCAGAGCCTCACCAGCCGGGTGCTCGAGATGATCGACATCGAGGTGCCCTGGCGCCCCGGAGCCAAGGAACTGCTGTTCGAGCTCAGGCAGGCCAGTGTCAAGACGGCCCTGGTCACCATGTCGATCAAGCGCATGGCCGACCACGTGGCGGGTGCCATCGACTTTGCCGCGTTCGATGCGATCGTCGCGGGGGACACCGTGACCCACAGCAAGCCGCATCCTGAGCCGTATTTACGCGGCGCGCAGCTGCTGGGCGTGAACGCCCAGGACTGCGTCGCCATCGAAGACTCCGAACCGGGACTTGCCTCCGCGGTCGCCGCCGGCACCACCGCGATCGGCGTGCCCGCGCACACCACCATCCTCGAGGGCCCGGATTACACCCTGTGGCCCACCCTGCACGAACGCACGATCGGCGACCTCGCCGCCGTGCACTTCACCGCCCAATCAAAGAGAGCAGTATGACCGACGCCCTTCGCCGCCAGAACGGCCCATTTCGTGAGGGTGACCGCGTTCAGCTCACCGGCCCCAAGGGCAAGCTCAACACCATCACCCTCGAAGCCGGCAAGGTGTTCCACACCCACCGCGGCATGGTCTCGCACGACGATCTGATCGGCGTACCCGACGGATCGGTCATCCAGGCCAGCAACGGCGACCAGTACCTGGCGCTGCGCCCGCTGCTGAACGACTTCGTGATGTCGATGCCGCGCGGTGCCGCGATTGTCTACCCGAAGGATGCCGCGCAGATCGTCGCGTTCGCCGACATCTTCCCCGGCGCCACCGTGGTCGAGGCCGGAGTCGGCTCCGGCGCGCTGTCGCTCTGGCTGCTGCGTGCCATTGGGCCGGAGGGCCGGCTGCACTCCTTCGAGCGTCGCGACGAGTTCGCGGACGTCGCCCGCGGCAACGTGGCCAGCTTCCTCGGCGCCGACCCGGCCAACTGGAGCGTCACCGTCGGTGACCTCGCCGAGGCGCTGCCGGGCGAAGTCGAACCGGGCACCGTCGACCGTGTCGTGCTCGACATGCTTGCCCCCTGGGAGTGCCTGCCCGCCGTGGCCGATGCGCTCGCCCCCGGCGGCCTCGTGGTCTGTTATGTCGCGACCGTCACCCAGCTGTCCCGCGTCGCGGAGGCAATCCGTGGCACCGGGCTGTTCACCAACCCGGACCCATTCGAGACCTTGGTCCGCGGCTGGCACGTGGAGGGCCTCGCGGTGCGCCCCGATCATCGGATGATCGGCCACACCGGCTTCCTCGTCACCGCTCGACGACTCGCCCCCGGCGCCGAACTGCCGGAGCTCAAGCGGCGCCCGTCGAAGTCCGATTACAGCGAAGAGGATGTCGAGGCCTGGACTCCCGGTGCGCTCGGTGAACGCAGCGCCAGCGCAAAGAAGCTTCGCAAGGTGGCCAGGGAAGCCCAATCGACCGCGGCCAGCGCCGCCTCGGCGCGCGCCGAAGAAAATACTGACAACAAGTAGAGTTGTCCTGCCCTCACCTACGATCTATCGAAAGAAGGATTCGTGCGCAAGACTCCAGCGCTCGTCGTCGCTGCCGCCCTGCTGACGACCATGACCGCCTGCACGACCGCGGCCGCCGACTGTGCGTCGCCGTACCCGTCAGGCACTGCGTCGGAGCTTGTTGACGTCAGCGGATCCGTCGGCAGCGCACCTCGCGTCTCCTTCCCAACTCCGCTCATCACCGATGGCATCGAGGTCACAGAAGACGTGGCAGGCGACGGCGAGACCGTGCACGCGGGGCAGATCGTCGACCTGCAGCTGAGCCTGTTCCTCGGCGAGACCGGCACGGAGCTCACCGCATCGAGCTACGACGAAGCGGAGGGGATCCGCCGCACCGTGGGCGACCCGGCCGATGTGTTCGGTTCCGTGGTGGAGTGCGCCTCCGTCGGATCACGCGTCGTGACAACCACCACCGTCGCCGATGTCTACGGCGCCGACACCCTCGACCCGCGGCTCGGCCTCGAGAACGACGACACCCTGGTGGCCGTCATCGACGTGCAGGACGCCTACCTCGGCCGCGCCAACGGCGCAGACCAGCTGGCGCAGCCCGGCATGCCCGCCGTGGTCACCTCGCCGGACGGCGTGCCAGGGCTGACCATTCCGTCGAATGAACCGCCGACCGACCTCAAGGTCGCCGTGACGAAGAAGGGCACCGGGCCAAAGGTTCAGGACGGCGACCGCGTCATTCTGCACTACACCGGTGTGATCTGGTCGACCCAGGAAGTGTTCCAGTCGACCTGGCCGACCAAGGCTCCCGTGACCGTTATCGCGGCCCCGATCACCGACGAACCGCAGGCAGGCCTACCGCAGGGCTGGTCCGACGCGCTGATCGGCCAGACCGTGGGCTCCCAGGTCATCGCCGTGATCCCGCCCGAGTACGGCTTCCCGGAGGGCGCGGCACCCGCCACGATTCCGCCGGGCGCAACCATGGTGGTCGTCTTCGACATTCTCGGAATCGAGTAAGACGAAGCGCCCACCCCATCGACACGGTCAGCGTGGATGCCGGCCGGATGTCTCGTTCAGAGGATGCACGTCGTGACAGCTAGCCAAGCTCGAGTACCCGTCGAGGAACGACTGTTCTCACTCGTACTTGCCCTGCTGGCGAGCGACGGCGGCCTGACCAAGAACGAGATCCTGTCGACGGTGCAGGGGTACCGGCAGAAGTACCGCGCCTCCGGCGACAACGCCAACCTGGAGCGGCAGTTCGAACGCGACAAGGACGACATCCGTGAACTCGGCGTGCCGCTCGAGACGATCGAATCGCCCGCCGACCCCGGAAACAACCAGGCGATGCGGTACCGGATTCCGCGCGGCAGTTACGAACTGCCCGAGGACATCACCTTCTCGGCCGAAGAGACCGCACTGCTGCACCTCGCCGCAATGGTCTGGCGGGAAGGCTCGCTGTCCGGCGAGTCGCGGCGTGCGCTGATCAAGCTCCGCGGGCTCGGAGTCAGCACCACCGACCCGGTGCTCGGCTACGCCCCGCGGGTGCGAGTACGCGACGCGGCGTTCGAACCGCTGAACAGTGCTCTGGAGAAGCGCGTCGTCGTGACCTTCGACTATCTGAAGCCGGGCGAGGCGGAGGCCCGCAGTCGCAGCGTGCTGCCGCTCGCCCTCGTGCAGCACCAGGGCCGCTGGCACCTGTACGCAGAGGAAGCCGACACCGGCAACACCCGCACGTTCCTGCTGCGCCGCATCGTCAGCAAGGTGGCCGCCAGCTCAAAGTCGTTCGAGCCGCGCCCCGGCGACCAGTCGGCGCTGGCTCTGGCCGGGCTCGACGAGGTGTGGCAGCGCAACGTCGCCGAACTCGAGGTCACCCCGGGAACGGATGCCGCCACCCGGCTGCAGAAGCGACGCGGCGCCGAAACCACCGACAGCGGTGCGTTGCGCCTGCACTTCACCGACCTCAACATCGTCGCCGACGAACTGGCCGGCTACGGCCCGGAGGTACTGGTGCTCTCCCCGCCCGAACTTCGCGACGCGGTGCGCAACCGCCTGATCCTCACGGCGGTGAACCATGGCTGAGCGGAAACCCCCGCAACAGGCGCAGGACAAGCTGGCGTTCCTGCTGTCGCTGGTGCCCTACCTGATGGATCACGACCGGGTCACCGTGCACGAGGCCGCCGAGCACTTCGGCGTCGCCGACCAGCAGATCCGCGACGCGGTGAGCCTGATCGTGGTCAGCGGCATCCCCGGCGCCACCCACCAATACCAGCCGGAAGACCTGTTCGACATCGCCTGGGAGGACTTCGAACAGCACGACGAGATCGTGCTCACCAACATGGTCGCGATCGATGAATCCCCGCGGTTCTCCGCCCGCGAGGCATCCGCGCTGATCGCCGGACTGCAGTACCTTTCCGCGCTGCCCGAGAACGCCGACCGGGCCGCGATCGCCTCGCTCACCGACAAGCTGTCGCGCGGCGCCTCGTCCCTGCCCAGCGCCGTCGCCGTCGAGGGTTCCGACACCGACGACACCCTCGCGCTCATCCGACAGGCCGTGGACAGCGGCGTGCAGCTGAGCTTCGACTACCTCAGCTCGCGCGGCGACTTCGAACGCCGAAACGTCGACCCGCTGCGCGTCGACGCGGTGGACGCCGACTGGTATCTGCGCGGCTGGGACCACTTGCGTGAGGCAGTGCGCACCTTCCGTCTCGACCGGATGTCGCGGCCGGAGGTCACCGGCACCCCGATCACCCGCAGGGGAGCCGACGTCAGCCTGCCCGACACCCTGTTCGTGGGCTCATCCGATGACCTCACCGTCACGGTCGACGTCGCGCCATCCGCCCTCGCCCTGCTTGGCGACTACCTGCAGGAGGGCACCCAGCCGGTGCCCGTCGACGGGATGCTTCGGGTCACCCTTCGGGTCGCTCACTTCCACAGCCTGAAGCGGCTGATTGCCAGCCTGCCCGACGTGGCGACGGTGGTCGAGCCACCCGAGGCGCGACGCGTGGTCAGGGAGTGGGCGCTGGCGGGTGCCGACAGGTACGGCGAGTAGACTGAAATCTCGGCAGCTGCGTTCAACGAAGGAAACCCCATATGTTCGCTAACCTTCAGGGCTGGGAATGGATCATTCTCCTAGTCATCATTCTGTTGTTGTTCGGTGCACCGAAACTCCCGGGCCTGGCGAAGAGCCTCGGACAGTCCTTCAAGATCCTCAAGTCGGAAGCAAAGTCCGACAAGCCGTCCGACAAGACCGCTGAGGCAGACGAGCCGCCGGCAGCGTCGACCGAAACCACTCCGAAGCCATAACTACAGTGGCCGCGCGTGCCAAGCGAGGCGCGAACCGTGAAGGTCGGATGTCGCTCAAGGAGCACCTCCTCGAGCTGAGGAAGCGGCTCTTCATCGCCGGCATCTCGATCGTCGTCGGCACCGTCATCGCCTTCATCAGAGTGGGCGAAATCCTGCCGTTCACCAAACTCGGCGACTTCTACATCGCCGGATGGGTCTGGGCGCAACTGCGCGCCCCGGTGCTGCAGATCGCCGCGGAGCAGGGCCGCACCACCGAGATCAACTACAGCTACATCACCGAGTCGTTCGACATCATGATGGGCATCGCGATCGGCGTCGGCGTCATCATGTCCAGCCCGGTCTGGCTGTACCAGATCTGGGCGTACTTCGCGCCCGCGATGCAGCGCAGGGAAAAGCGGTACACGGTCGGGTTCTTCCTGTCCGCGGTGCCACTATTCCTCGCCGGCTGCGCGGTGGGCTGGTTCATCCTGCCGAACATGGTCGGCCTGATGACCGGATTCGCGCCGATTGAGGACACCACGTTCCTCCAGGCGAAGACCTACCTCGACTTCACCCTCAAGCTGATCCTGGCCATCGGCATCGCGTTCGTGCTGCCGGTGTTCCTGGTGCTGCTGAACTTCGCCGGCGTGATTTCGGCGATATCGATCCTCAAGGGCTGGCGGATCGCCATCCTGCTGATCGCGGTATTCACCGCACTCGCCACACCGGCCGCCGACATCATCAGCATGTTCATGCTGATGGCGCCGATGATCCTGCTCTACTTCACCGCCTGGGCGATCGCCTGGGTACACGACCGCCGTGCCGCCCGGCGTCTCGCTGCCTTCGACGCGGAGCTGGCGGGCGCATGACCACGGAATTGTCGCCGGCGGAGCGATACGCGGCATCCCGCGCCAAGGCCTCCACCCCGCGACTGGAGGCCTTCCGCGCGCAGCTCCGGTTCGACATGGACCCATTCCAGCTGGCCGCGTGCACCACGCTCGAGGAAGGCCGCAGCGTACTGGTCGCCGCACCGACCGGCGCGGGCAAGACCATCGTCGCCGAGTTCGCCGTGTTCCTCGCCATGTTCCAGCCGTCGGCGAAGGTGTTCTACACCACGCCGATGAAGGCGCTCAGCAACCAGAAGTTCAACGAACTGGTCGCCGAGTACGGCGCCGCCGAGGTGGGCCTGCTCACCGGAGACACCAACATCAACAGCGGCGCCCGCATCGTGGTGATGACCACCGAGGTGCTGCGCAACATGCTGTACGCCGACAGCGACCTGCTGACGCACCTGCAGTACGTGATCATGGACGAGGTGCACTACCTCGCCGACCGTTTCCGCGGCCCGGTCTGGGAAGAAGTCATCATCCACCTGCCGCAGGAGGTGCGGATGGTGTCGCTCAGCGCCACCGTCTCGAACGCCGAGGAGTTCGGCGACTGGCTGCAGGCGGTCCGCGGCGACACCGACGTGATCGTGTCCGAGGAGCGCCCGGTGCCACTCGACCAGCACGTGCTGGTGCGCACCAAGCTGCTCGATCTGTTCGACACCACCCCGGTCAACGCCGCCGCGAACCGGGTGAACCCCGAGCTGGTGCAGCTGGCGCGCGCCGGCGGTGGCGCGGGCGGCGGCGCCAGCGGTCAGGGCGGGCGACGACACGCGTCGGCCCGCGAGCGCCGCGGCAACTGGCACAACGACCGCTCGCCGCGGATGGAGCGGCCGGATGTTGTGGCCATGCTGGCCTCGAAGAACATGATGCCTGCCATCTTCTTCATCTTCAGCCGCGCCGGCTGCGACGCGGCGGTGCGACAGGTGCTGCGCGCCGGCATCAGCCTGACCGAACGCCACGAACGCGAGGAGATCCGCGCGATCGCCGAGGAACGCTGCCGCACCCTGCTCGACGAGGACCTCGCCGTGCTCGGCTACTGGGAGTGGCTGGAAGGCCTGGAACGCGGCGTCGCGGCGCACCACGCCGGCCTGCTGCCAGCGTTCAAGGAAGTCGTCGAGGAGCTCTTCCAGAAGAAGCTGGTCAAGGCCGTGTTCGCCACGGAGACGCTGGCGCTCGGCATCAACATGCCCGCCCGCACGGTGGTGCTGGAGAAGCTGGAGAAGTTCAACGGCGAGGCCAGGGTGCCGATCACGCCGGGGGAGTACACCCAGCTCACCGGACGCGCCGGCCGCCGCGGCATCGACGTGGAGGGTCACTCGGTGATCCAGTGGGTGAACGGCCTCGACCCGCAGGCCGTGGCATCCTTGGCCTCCCGCCGCAGCTACCCTCTGAACTCCAGCTTCCGGCCCACCTACAACATGGCCGTCAACCTGATTGCCCAGTTCGGCCGCGACCGCACCCGGCAGATCCTGGAGAGCTCATTCGCCCAGTTCCAGGCCGACCGCTCCGTGGTCGACCTCGCCCGCAAGGTGCGGGAGCTGGAGACCTCGCTCACCGGGTACGAAGAGGCGATGGCCTGCCACCTCGGCGACTTCCGGGAGTACGCCGGCATCCGCCGTGAACTGACCGACCTGGAGCGCAAGGGGCAGTCCCGCGCCGACATGGCCAGCCGGGTGGAACGCGACCGACGGCAACGACAGCTCACCGCGTTGCGCAAACGGATGCGACAGCATCCCTGCCACAGCTGCGCCGAACGCGAGGCGCACGCCCGCTGGGCGGAACGCTGGTGGCGGCTGAAGAAGCAGCGCGATGACTTCAGCTCGCAGATCCGCGGCCGCACCGGGGCCGTCTCGAAGGTGTTTGACCGGGTCACCGACGTGCTCGAGCTCACCGGATACCTCACCGCAGACGGCGACGGCGACCTGACCCTCAGCGTGCACGGCCGCACCCTGCGCCGCATCTACGGGGAACGCGACCTGCTGGTCGCCGAATGCCTGCGCCGCGGCGTCTGGTCGCCGCTTGACCCGGCCGCCCTGGCCGCCATGGCCACCGCGATCGTGTACGAGCCGCGCCGGGAAGAAGGCATGGAAAGCGACCGGATGCTGCCGCGCGGGCCATTCCGGGAGGCGCTCAGCACCACGCAGGAACTCTGGGCGAAACTCGACGACATCGAGGTGGAGAACAAGCTGCCCGGTTCCGAGCCGCTCGGCACCGGCCTCAGCCTCGCCATGTACCGCTGGGCACAGGGCGCCACGCTGGAATCGGTGCTGTCGCTGTCCGACATGGCCGCCGGCGACTTCGTGCGCTGGGCCAAGCAGACCATCGACCTGCTCGACCAGCTCTCCGTCGTCGCCGAAGGACCGGTCGGCCGCACGGCACGCCAGGCCCTCGACGCGGTTCGTCGAGGAATAGTCGCCTACAGCAGCGTGTCGTAAACGACGTCCTTTAGGCTTAGTACGCTGTGAAACCCTCCCGACGACCCACGCCCCTGCGCCTCTGGCTGGCGCTGGTGATCGCGGCCGTCGCCGGACCGGTGCTGGATGCCGGGTTCCCCGGTCTGGGCATGTGGCCGCTCACCTTCGTCGGCATCGCGATGGTGCTGCTGGCCATCCGCGGGCAGAGCGCACCGCGGGCGCTGCTGATCGGATTCGTTGGCGGCACCAGCTTCTACCTGATCCACGTGCAATGGGCCACGCTGTTCCTTGGCCCGGTGCCGTGGGCGGCACTGTCGGTGCTGGAAGGGTTCTTCTTCGCGCTCGGCTGCATGGCCATCGCGCTCGCCTACCGCTGGCTCCCGATCGGTCGACACCCGGTGGAACGCCTAGTCGCGTTGCCGGTGGTCGTCGCCGGACTGTGGACCGCACGGGAAGCATGGGCGAGCGTCTGGCCGTACGGCGGCTTCGCCTGGGGCCGTGTGGCGCAATCGCAGTCGGAAAGCCCGCTCGCGCCGCTGTTCTCCTGGCTCGGCACCTCCGGCGTCAGCTTTGTGATGGTGCTGTTCGTGGCGATGGCGATCGAGGCGGTCTATCTGCGGGCGGCACGTCCGACCGTGCGCCTGATCCCGGTCGCGGTCGTGCTGGTCGCGATGCTCGCGGTGCCCGCGTTCCCGGTGACCGTCGACGGCACGATGCGGGTCGCCGCAGTGCAGGGCAACTCCAAGGCCGGCTACTTCGACGAACGAGAGCTCGGCGATAACTTGCAGGACCACGTCGACGCCACCATGCCGATCCTCGATGAGGGCGCTGACGTGATCGTCTGGCCGGAAGCGGCATCCGATCTCAACCCGCTCACCGACCGGTACGCCGCTGGAGTGTTTGACGTAATCGCCGAGCGGGCCGGCGTGCCGCTGGTCGGCGGAGCGATCACCGACCGCAGCGACGGCCTGTTCAATACCTCGTTCCTCTGGGAACCCGAGGTCGGCCCCACGGACCACTATGACAAGAAGCATCCGGTGCCGTTCGGCGAGTACGTGCCCGACCGTGACTTCTGGGAGTCGCTCGCCCCGGATCTGATCGGCCTGATCGGCCGCGAATACACGCCGGGAACCACCGACGGCGTCTTCGATGTGAACGGCACCATGGCCGGCATCAACATCTGCTTCGACATCTTCGACGACCAACTGCTCGCCGAATCGGTCGAGCAGGGCGCCGAGATCATCTTCGCGCAGACCAACAACGCCGACTTCGGCCGCACCGACGAGAGCGTGCAGCAGCTGGCCGTGGCGCGGATCCGGGCGCTCGAGCTCGGCCGCTCGGTGGTCAACATCTCCACGGTCGGCACCAGCGCGATCATCGCCCCGGACGGTCAGGCGCTTGATCAGCTGGAGTGGTACACGGCCGACAGCATGGTGGCCGAGGTGCCGCTGAGCACCACCGAGACGCCGGCGCTGCGGTTCGGCCGCGAGCTCGAGTGGACCGTGTCTGGGCTCGGGCTGCTCGGCCTGCTGCTCGGTGCGGGTATCGCCTGGCGCGCGTCACGGCCGGCCGCGGACCGCCGGATTCCAGACGCAAAATAGGGCCAGCCCGGAGGCTGACCCTATTTCAACGGGTGAGAAACCCGACGACGTGTTAGGCCGAGTGGCTAAGCGCCGATCTTCTGCTTGCCCTTGCGCGCCCGCAGGTAGGAGAGTCGCTCCTGCAGTAGCTCCTCCAACTCGTCGCGCGTGCGACGCTCGAGCAGCATGTCCCAGTGGGTGCGCGGCGTCTTGGTTTCGACATCCTCACTCTCGACGAGCTTGCCGTCGTCGGTGAGCAGGTGACCTTCCTTGCCGCTCTTCGGCGACTGCCAGATCTCAGGAACTTCCGCCTCGGCAGCGAACACTACCTCGAAGGTCGATCCGTCATCCGTGCGGTAAACACTCTTCTTTCGCGGTGAGAATTCGACGCCTTCTTCGCTCTGAAGGCTCTGTGCGCCAAGTCTCATTCCGCGCAAACTGCGATCCGCCATTGTGTGGCCTCCCTTTCGCGATGCAACTCATAGTTATAACGCGCTTAGCTGTGCGTTTCCTTCCCGCACACGGGTTAGTCACCTGCATGATCTGCTAGTGCCCTGCGCCGGTAGTTCCTTGTAGTCGCTTGAGGTCCTCGTTCCTCTTCCCATTCTCGAACATATGTTCTATACTGGAGGGACAGAATCGCTCGTGCCAAGGTGAACATCTGGAGAGTTGGATGCTTTCCCCGCACGACAGCCTGGATCTGATCGTCGATCGTCTCGATGATGCCGCCGCCGCGCAGGCCGACGCGAATCGGGCGCACGCCCGGAGCTGGGCGGCACTTGCCGAGGTGATGCGCGTGGCGAGGGCGAATCCGCACCTCTACCTGCGCCCGGCCGGGCTGGCCCAGAAAGATGCGGTCGACGTGGCCGAGGATGCCGCGGCGTTCGACGCCGGGCTGCGCCTGCACCTTCCGGCAGGTCAGGTACGGAGTCGCGCCCACCAGGCACAGACCCTCGAAGACCGGTTACCGCGGCTCCGCGCCGTTTTCGCCGCCGGCGGCACCACAATCGCGCATGTGACGGCGGCGTTGGACCTTCTGACCGGCTGGATGGACGACGCGGCAGTGCAGGTCTTCGACGCTCAGGTCGCCGAGACCGCGGTGACCCTCACCCCGGCCCAGTTCCGCACCCGGGCGCGCCGACTGAAAGAGAAGCTGCTGACCGAGCCCGCCGAGGCCCGTCACGCGCGCGCGTTCGCCGACCGGCGGGTCGTGGTCGAACCGGCCGATGACGGCATGGCCTGGTTGCATGCTCTCGTGTCCGCGCCCGATGCGGTGAGGATCGCCGCCCGGCTGAACGCGACCGCCCGGGCGGAGCAGAAGAAGACGAAACACGACGAGCCGGGGTGGCGTTCCCGTGACCAACTCCGCGCCGACCTCGCTGTGGCGTGGCTGGCCGGTGACGGCACCCCCACCGCCGCAAAGGTTCGCCCGGTACTCTTGGTGCCTCTGCTAACCCTCATCGGCCAGGGCACCGAACCCATCCAGTTACGCGGCTACGGCACCATCGACCGCGCCACCGCATTGGATCTGTTCGCCCGTGCGCCCTCGTTCCGCCGGGTCGGCACCGACCCGTTCACCGGTGAGAAACTCGTCCTGGACCGCCACCGCTACCGGCCCACACAAGCGCAACGGGACTGGATCGCGATGCGGTTCGAAGACTGCATCGATCCCACCTGTACCCGGCCCGTCGACGACACCGACATCGACCACCTCGAGGAGTGGGTCCGCGACCGCGGGTCGACCAACGACGACAACCTCTTTCCGCTCTGCGAGAGCAGCAACCGCCGCAAAAACCTCAGCAGGTACGACTACCACCGCCACGGCGACGGACGCGTCACCATCACCACCCCCACCGGACTCACCACCACCATCGAACCGCCACCCTTCTAGTGTTGCGAAACTAGTCACCGGTCGCGAGCAGGCGCAGGGCTAGATCGGCGCGGTCGGTGACCAGTCCGTCGACGCCGGCGTCGAATAGGCGGGCCATGTCATCCACCTCGTTCACCGTCCAGATGTGCACCTCAACGCCGGCGCGGTGAAAGGAGTCGATGAGGCGCGGGGACGACACCGCCAGGCCGAGGGTCTTCTCCGGAACCTGCAGCGCATGCAGCCCGCGCAGCGTGCCGCGCAGCGCGACATCGGAACCGGATGCCGCGGCCAGCAGCGCCGCGACGAACCGGGGAGCGCTGGCGGAGGTGGCGACTCCCGGCAGCAGTTCCACGGCGGCCCGGCGGCGGCGCTCATTGAACGAGGTGATCAGCACCCGGTCGCGCGCCTTCGCGTCGCGAATGGCCTGCACGGTCGGCAGCACGGCGTCCCCCGACTTGATGTCGATGTTGAACCGGGTATCCGGGAACGCGTCGAGCGCCTCACTGAGCGAGCACAGCGTCTGATCGTGCCCGATCGGGATCTCGGCCAGACGCGCCATGCTGAGCTGCCGCGGACGTTCCGGACGTCCGGCGATGCGCATCAGGTCGTCGTCGTGGCAGATCACCGCGATGCCGTCGCTGGAGGCGTGCACATCCGTTTCGACGTGGGTGCAGCCGAGAACAATCGCCCGCAGGAAGGCGAGCATGCTGTTCTCCGGCGCATCGATGGCGAGGCCCCGATGGGCGAGCACACGCGGGGGAGCGGGGGAGAGGTACACGGTGGATCGCGGGTGACTACGGGGCGGGCGCTGGCGGGTTCTGCTGCTGACCGGCCGCTGCCGCGCCGATGAAGCCCTTGCTGATACCCGCGAGCGCCTCGGTCAGCTCGCTCGGGATGATCCACAATTTGCTGGCCTCACCCTCGGCGATCTTCGGCAGGGTCTGCAGGTACTGGTAGGCGAGCAGCGGAGCGTCCGGGTTTCCGGCGTGGATCGCGCCGAACACCGTGGTGATGGCCTGCGCCTCACCCTCGGCGCGCAGCACGGCGGCGCGGGCGTCGCCCTCCGCCGATAGGATGGCCGCCTGCCTGGCGCCCTCGGCGGTGAGGATGGCGGACTGCTTGGTGCCTTCTGCGGTGAGGATCAGCGCACGCCGGTCACGCTCGGCGCGCATCTGCTTCTCCATCGAGTCCTGGATGGAGGCGGGCGGGTCGATCGCCTTCAGCTCCACCCGGCCGACACGGATTCCCCATTTGCCGGTGGCCTCATCGAGCACGATGCGCAATTGCCCGTTGATCTCGTCGCGGCTGGTCAGCGCTTCCTCGAGGTTCAGGCCGCCGACCACGTTGCGCAAGGTGGTGGTGGTGAGCTGCTCAACAGCGCCGAGGTAGTTGGCGATCTCATAGGTAGCAGCCCGCGCGTCGGTGACCTGGAAGTAGACCACCGTGTCGATGGACACCACCAGGTTGTCCTCGGTGATCACGGGCTGAGGCGGGAACGAGACCACCTGCTCGCGCATGTCGATGAGCGGCCGCATCCGGTCAATGAACGGAACCAAAATGTTCAGGCCCGGCAGCAGTGTCTTATGGTACCGGCCGAGGCGTTCGACGACACCGGCCGTGGCCTGCGGAACGATGCGGATGGCGCGGAACAGCACCACCAGCACGAACAGCGTGATGATCGCGATCAGCACGTACAGCATGACGGTGCCGACGGTCTCCGCGGTTGACGCGGCGCTGGCCTGGCTCACGATTGCTTCGGTCACTCGGCGGTCCTTTCCACGGGGATGACCACGGCGGTCGCCCCTTCGATGGCTGTCACGACGACGCGCTCGCCCTCGATCAGTTCTCGGTGCTCGGTCATCGACGACAGCCTGGCCGTCCAGGTCTCTCCGTTGGCCAGCTTCACGTGCCCGGCGCCCTCGAAGAAGTCATCCATCACTCGCCCGTCCATGCCGAGCAGCGCGTCCACGTTGCTGCGGGCGGGGTCGCCGCCGCGTTTCAGCGCCCGGAGCAGGGGCGGGCGCACCAGGAACAGCAGCAACAGCGACAGCAGAGCGGCAATCACGACCTGCAGCCACCAGGGGGCACCGAACAGACCGCTGATCAGCCCACCCAGCGAGCCGACGCCCAGCATCAGGAAGGAAAAGTCGACGGTGGAGACCTCGATGATCACGAAGATCAGTATCAGCGCCAGCCAGAACACCCAGGCGTACGTCGTCAGAAAATCCGGCGTCATGCGTGAGCACTCCTCTGGTGTCGGTGGTTCCGAAGCTATCACTTCGCCGAAGGTGCGCTGCGGTGGGACTTGGTAGTGTCGTCTGCTGTGACTAACCCACTGAAACCAGGTTCCCTGTCCGGAAAGCGTGTGCTCGTAACAGGCTCGTCGCGCGGTATCGGCGCCGACACCGCCGGCTACTTCGCCGAAGCCGGGGCCCGGGTGGTCATCAATTACCGCAACAAAGAGGTGCGCGCGCTGAAGCTCGTCGGCCAGATCGAGGCAGCCGGGGGATCCGCGATCGCGGTCGGCGCTGACCTCACCGATCCGGCATCCGTTTCCGCCATGTTCGACACCATCGCCGCCGAATTCGGTGGACTGGACATCCTGGTGCTGAACGCATCCGGTGGCATGGAGTCCGGCATGGCCGCCGACTACGCGATGACGCTCAACCGCGACGCCCAGCTGAACGTGCTGAACACCGCCCGCCCGCTGCTGGCCGATGGCGCCCGCGTCGTCTTCGTCACCAGCCACCAGGCGCACTTCATCCGCACCACGCCGACCATGCCGGAGTACGAGCCGGTTGCGCTCAGCAAGCGGGCCGGCGAAGACGCGCTGCGCGAACTGGTGCCGGGCCTCGCCGCCGACGGCATCGAGTTCGTCGTGGTCTCCGGCGACATGATCGAGGGCACCATTACCGCGACGCTGCTGGAGCGTGCGAACCCCGGTTCGATCGGCGCCCGCCGCGAGACCGCAGGCAAGCTGTACAACGTCAGCGAGTTCGCCGCCGAGGTGGCCCTGGCCGCGGTCGAACCGGTTCCTGCCGACAACACGCGTTACGTCGGCAACGTCAGCGACTTCCAAACCGGCAGCTAACTCACCTCGCGGGAAGAGGAATCATCCCATGAAGTTCAGCGATCTGCCGTTGCTGCAGAGCGTTTCAGCCCCCACGATCCACCCCTCGGGTGATCGCGCGGTGGTCTCTGTGACGCGTCCGAACTTCGAGGCCGACGCTTACGTCGGTCAGCTCTGGGAGGTTCTGCTCTCCGGCGTTCCGACGGCGCGCCGCTTCACGCGCGGCTTCCGCGATACGGCGCCGCAGTTCTCGCCGAATGGCCGGCTGCTGGCGTTCATTCGCAGCGCACCGGATGCCGCGGGGCAGCTGCACATCGTCGATTCACTCGGCGGCGAACCACTGATGCTGACCGACGCGCCGCTCGGGGTGATCGGATTCCGCTGGTCGCCGGATGGCACCCGGATTGCCTTCACCGCGCGGGTGCCGGAGCCCGGCCGGTACGGCACCGTCGACGGACTCGGCGCCGACGCCGAACCGGCGAGACGCATCACCAGCACCCGGTACAAGGCGAACGGGGTGGGCTACACCGGTGACCGGCGCAGCCAGGTGTTCCTGCTCGAGGTGCCGCGGGTCGACCGCGAGCCGGTCTATCCGACCGCGCCGAGCGCCGACACTCCGAAACCGGAGCGGCCCAGATCGGTGCCGAAGGCGCGGCAGCTCACCACCGGCGACGTCGAACACGGCGCTCTGAGCTTCTCGGCCGACGGCCGCTCGTTGCTCGTGGTGTCGGCGCGGCACGAGCGCCGCGACCGCGACCTGCGCACCGACCTGTGGCACATCGCACTGGGCAAGCCGGGCAGCCGTGCCCGCGTGCACGCCGAGCTGGTCACCGGGGCAGAGCCGAACCGGGCCATCCGGCTGGTGGAGCAGACGGCATCCGGCGCCATCCTGTTCATCGGACACGAGCTCGGCCGCGGCGGCCGCGACTTCGTGGCACGCCACGACGGCCTGTTCATCATCGATCAGCCGGGAGCCCCCGCCCGCCGGCTCACCGACCCGGAAACCATCGACCTCGGCGACTGCTCCGCGATCGTGGTGGTCGATGACGAGACGTTCCTGGTGCAGAATCGCACCCGCGGCACGCTACACCTGACCGCGGTCACCGCCGCCGGTCAAGTCACCCCGCTCACCGCGGGGCCGTTCGAGGTGCACGGCGCGTCCGCGGCATCCGACACCATTGCCCTGTCGCTGTCTGCCGCGAACACCGCCGGGGATGTCGCGGTGCTGCGCGGCGGCCAGCTGCAACTGCGCAGCGACTTCTCCGGAGAGTTGCGGAGCGCGGGCCTTCGTCCGGCCCGGGAACTCGTGGTGCCGGCGCGCGACGGGTATCCGGTGCACGGCTGGGTCGTGCAGCCGGCCGGCGATGGGCCGCACCCGGTGCTGCTGATGGTGCATGGAGGGCCGTTCTCCTCCTACACGGTGACACTGCTCGACGAGGTGCAGGTGTACGCCGACGCCGGCTACGCGGTCGTGATGTGCAACCCGCGCGGCTCATCCGGGTACGGGCAGAAGCACGGTCGCGCCGTTCGTCGCGCGTTCGGAACTGTGGACTTCACCGATGTGATCGACTTCCTCGAGGGCGCGCTCTCTGAGTTCCGGGCGCTGGATGCCGGACGTCTCGGTGTGATGGGCGGGTCGTACGGCGGCTTCCTGACCGCGTGGATCACCGAGCACGACCAGCGATTCACCGCGGCGATCGTGGAACGCGGATTCCTGGACGCCGCGGCGTTCGCCGGCAACTCCGACATCGGTTCGTTCTTCGGCCAGGAATACCTGGGCATTGATCCCGGCAAGGTTCGAGCGCAGACCGCCCAGGAGCACGTGCAGCTCGTGCACACGCCCACGCTGCTGATTCATTCCGAGCAGGACCTGCGCTGCCCCCTCGATCAGGCTGAGCGGTATTACCAGGCGTTGCGGCGTCAGGGCGTCCAGGCGGAACTGGTGCTGTTCCCGGGGGAGGGGCACGAACTGTCCCGGTTGGGCCGGCCCCGTCACCGCCGGCAGCGGTTTGAGATCATCCTCGACTGGTGGGAACGTCACCTGCCGGTCAGGCTGGTCCCTCCAGCGATGACAGCTTGAACGCCGCGCCGGTCGGGTCGGCGAGCGTTGCCAGCCGACCGAACGGGGTGTCTTCGGGAGCTGTGACGACGGAACCGCCGAGCGTCTGAGCGGTGCGCACCGCGGAATCGACATCCTCCACACCGAAGTACACGTACCAGGTCGACGGCTGAGAATCGGGCAGCACATGGCTGGCATCCATGATGCCCGCGAACTGCTTACCCTCATGGATCACATTCATGTAGCGGAACTCGTCACTGTCGTCGACCACGCGCAGGTGCCAGTGGAATACGGTGCGGTAGAACTCCACGGCGGCAGGGTAGTCGCGAGTTTGCAGCTCGTGGTATGAGACGGTGCCGTTCTCTCCGGTGACCTCATAGCTGGTGTGACCGCCGGGCTGCCAGAGACCGATCACGCCGCCACTCGGGTCGGCGAGCATTGCCATGCTGCCCTGGCCGGGAATCTCGAGCGGCTCGACCACTACCTGGGCTCCGGCAGCCGCGGCGCTGCGGGCGGTGATGGCGACATCCGGCGCCATCAGATAGGTCGACCAGCCGTCGGGAAAGCCGAAGGTTCCGGTATTCGTCGCCAGTCCCGCCACCAGCCGGTCGTCGCGGTAGAACCTGACGTAACCGCCGTACTCCGCGTCGCCGGCACGATCGGCCCGCCAGCCGAACAGCTGACCGTAGAACTCCATGGCACGATCCGGCTCAGAACTGGCCAGGTCGACCCAGCAGGGCGCCCCGGCGGGGATAGCTTCGCGCACAGGCATACGTCTCCTTTGACAAGGGTTTTTGACTACCGTGACTCGCTGAGGCGAGCGTACGCCCGGGGGCCAACAACTCTCAACGACAGAGGGCCTCGATAAAGTGGACGACGACCATTGAAGATGGGATGAGCATGGCCACGAGCACCAGCACAACCACAGACAGCACAGACACGCAGTCGGCTATGTTTCCGGTGGCCGACAGCCACGACCTGATCCGGGTGCAGGGCGCACGCGAGAACAACCTCAAGGATGTCAGCGTCGAGATCCCGAAGCGCCGCCTGACCGTGTTCACCGGGGTTTCCGGCTCGGGGAAGAGCTCGCTGGTGTTCGCCACGATTGCCGCGGAGTCACAGCGGATGATCAACGAGACCTACAGCACCTTCGTGCAGACCTTCATGCCGACGATGGCTCGCCCCGACGTCGACGTGCTGGAAGGGTTGACGACGGCGATCATCGTCAACCAGGAGCGGATGCGCGCGAACGTTCGCTCCACGCTCGGCACCGCCACGGACGCCAACGCGCTGCTGCGCATCCTGTTCAGCAAGCTAGGGCAGCCGCACGTGGGTTCACCGAACGCGTTCTCGTTCAATGTGCCGTCGGTCACCGGGTCTGGGGCGATCACCGTCGCTCGCGGCGAGGGCAAGGGCGAGACGGTTCGCAAGACGTACACGCTCACCGGAGGCATGTGCCCGCGCTGTGAGGGCATGGGCACGGTCTCCGACATCGACCTGGCCGAGCTGTACGACGACAGCAAGTCCCTGGCCGAGGGCGCGATCACCATCCCCGGCTACAGCGCTGACGGCTGGATGGTGCGGATCTTCAGCGAGTCCGGATTCCTCGACCCGAACAAGCCGATCAGGGACTACACCGAGACCGAGCTGCACGACTTCCTGCGCAAGGAGCCCACCAAGGTCAAGCTGCAGGGAATCAACATGACCTATGAGGGCCTGATCCCGAAGATCCAGAAATCGATGCTCGCCAAGGACAAGGAGGCGATGCAGTCCCACATCCGCGCGTTCGTCGAGCGCGCCGTCACCTTTGTGGCCTGCCCGGACTGCGACGGAACCCGACTGAGCGAGGGCGCCCGGTCGTCGCGGATCGATGGGATCAATATCGCCGACGCCTGCGCGATGCAGATCAGCGACCTTGCCGAATGGGTGCGCGGCCTCACCGAGCCGTCACTCGCGCCGCTGCTGGCCAACCTGCAGCAGTCGCTCGACTCCTTCGTCGATATCGGCCTCGGCTACCTGTCACTCGACCGGCCCTCCGGCACGCTCTCCGGCGGTGAGGCCCAGCGCACCAAGATGATCCGCCACCTCGGCTCCTCACTGACCGACAACACCTACGTGGTCGACGAACCGACCATCGGCCTGCACCCGCACGACATCCAGCGGATGAACACTCTGCTGCTGCAGTTGCGCGACAAGGGCAACACGGTACTCGTCGTCGAGCACAAGCCCGAGGCGATCGCGATCGCCGATCACGTCATCGACCTGGGGCCGGGAGCGGGCTCTGCGGGCGGCACCATCTGCTTCGAGGGCACCCTCGACGACCTGCGCGCCAGCGGCACCCTGACCGGGCGTCACCTGGATGACCGGGCCACTATTAAGCCGAGTCTGCGCCAACCTCAGGACAAACTCGAGATTCGCGGCGCGAGCGAGCACAACCTGCAGGATGTCGATGTCGACATCCCGCTCGGAGTGCTGGTTGTCGTCACTGGCGTGGCCGGCTCCGGCAAGAGCTCGCTGATCCACGGCTCGGTCTCGGGGCGGGACGACGTCGTGTCCATCGACCAGGGCGCGATCAAGGGTTCACGGCGCAGCAACCCGGCGACCTACACCGGCCTGCTCGAGCCGATCCGCAAGGCGTTCGCGAAGGCCAACGGGGTGAAGCCCGCGCTGTTCAGTGCGAACTCCGAAGGCGCCTGCCCCACCTGCAACGGCGCGGGAATGATCTACACCGACCTGGGCTTCATGGACACCGTCGCCACCGTCTGCGAGGAGTGCGAGGGCAAGCGGTTCCAAGCGTCCGTTCTGGAGTATCGTCTCGGCGGCCGCAACATTGCCGAGGTGCTCGGGATGTCGGTGGCCGCGGCTGAGGAGTTCTTCCGGGACGGTGAGGCGCGAACCCCGGCCGCGCACGTCATCCTGCACCGGCTCGCCGACGTGGGTCTCGGCTACCTCAACATCGGACAGCCGCTCACCACGCTGTCCGGCGGAGAGCGGCAGCGGCTCAAGCTGGCCACGCACATGGGGGAGAAGGGCGGGGTGTTCGTGCTCGACGAGCCGACCACTGGCCTGCACCTCGCCGATGTCGAGCAGCTGCTCGGCCTGCTCGACCGGCTGGTCGACTCCGGCAAGTCGGTCATTGTGATCGAGCATCACCAGGCGGTCATGGCGCACGCGGACTGGATCATCGATCTCGGTCCCGGCGCCGGCCACGACGGCGGCAATGTCGTCTTCGAGGGCACCCCCGCCGATCTGGTCGCCAGCCGGTCGACTCTCACCGGCGAGCACCTCGCGGCGTACGTCGGTTCCTGAAGGGGAATCGGTGCCATGCCGACACCGGCCGGTACGGCGACTATCGAAACCTCCGCGGGGGACGCCGCTCCGCGACTGGCCCGACCAGATCGCCTAGTGTCAATTCGACGAAAACTAGCAGAAAATGGGATTCAGCATGAATGATACTCAGAATTCGGATGAGGGCTTCAGCGCCGAGGAACGCGCCGCAATGAAGGAGCGGGCGACCGAGGTCAAGGCTGGGCGCCGTGGATCACGCGCCAAGGTGGATCCTGAAGAAGAACTGCTGGCCAAGATTGCCGAGATGTCCGATGAGGATCGTGTCATGGCGGAGCGGATCCATGCGATCGTCAAGGCAAGCGCTCCGAATCTGACGTCGAAGACCTGGTACGGGATGCCTGCGTACGCGAAGAACGGCAAGGTCGTCGTGTTCTTCCAGGCTGCGAGCAAGTTCAAGTCCCGGTATGCGACGCTCGGTTTCAACGATGACGCAAACCTGGACGATGGCACGATGTGGCCGACGGCGTTCGCGCTGATGAGCTTGAGTGCCGAGGATGAGGCGAAGATCACCGAACTCGTGAAGAGAGCCGCGAGCTAAGCGTTTCGGGGCGGCATCCGGACCATCGTCCTTGCACTTTTCAGCCCGATCGTATGCGCCGATAATGCACATTATGTCAAGTAAAGCCGAAAGGGCCGTCACCGCCCGCGCCGGACACCAGCAGGAATGTCACCATGGCTATTGCTTGATCTCGTAGCGCAGAAGTACCACCCCGTTTTCGAACGGGGTGGCCTCGATCAGCGTCAGGTCTTGCGAACCCTCGAAAATGCGCGTTCCCTTGCCCCGTGACGCCGGGCAGACCAGCATCCGGACCTCATCGACGACGCCAGCGTCGAGCAGGAAGTGCATGAGTTCTAGGCTCCCCCATAGCCAGAGGTCCTTGCCTCTCTGCTTCTTGAGCTCCCGAATCGTCGCGACCGGGTCCCGCGTGATGGTCGCGGCGGGAAAGTCGCCCCAGGGGGCATCCTCCAGCGTGGACGAGGCGACGAACTTGGCGAGGTTGTTGAGCTTCTCGCCGTACTCGCCCTGCTCGTCGGCGTACGGCCAGTAGTCCTTGGACTGAGCGTAGGTATTCGCGCCAAGAATCATCGTGTCGACCGAGTCGATGAACCCCATCACGCTTGCCTTGAATGCACTGGTGTCGGTCTCGGAGAAGGGCTCCCCTGACACGAAACTGAGCCCGCCATCCTCCTCCGCGGTGAGGTTGTCGACGGTGACCCACTGCTGGACGATCAGCTTTCGCATGGCGCCGACTGTAGCCCGCTCGCGCGATCCTCGCTCCCCTACGCTGTGTGGAATGACGGTCTATCGCATGGATCACGTGGGCGTTGTGGTCGAGGATCTCGCGTTCTTCGTCGCGCTGGGCCTGGAACTGGTGAACACCCGGGCATCCCTAGCTCACCCCTAACACTTAGCCTTTGCGTTTAGTGTGATCGCGAGGTAACTTAGCCTTATGGCTCAGCATTACTCCACCCTGGATGACGCCTTTCAGGCCCTCGCCGACCCGACCCGGCGCTCGGTGCTGATGCGCCTGGGC
>JBEVDR010000033.1:0-74229 GCA_040513215.1 Microbacteriaceae bacterium
GTCGGCGCGACAGGCGCAACCGGCCCGGCCGCCTGAGCTGTGACAACGGTGTAGGTGATGACCGCGTCCGGTGCCGTTCCGTTACTCACCGTGATGGTGAAGGTCGACGGCCCGGCTGCCGTCGGAGTGCCCGAGATTATCCCGCTGGAGCTGTTCAGCTGCAGGCCGGCCGGCAGCGTACCGGCGCTGATCGCGTAGGTCGGCGCGGGAGTTCCCGTCGCCGTGACGGCGAACGTGTAGTCGGTACCGACCTCGGCTGCCGGCGGAGCCGAGGACGACACCGCAGGGCTGGTCGACACCACGGTGTCGCTGCCGTCGCCGCAGGCGACGGGTGCCGTGACGACGTTCGTGTCGAGGGTGACTGCTCCGGTGTCGGCGAGCAGCCGACCGGTGATCGCGGCTCCGGTTACCGCGGTGATCGAGGTGCGGGCCAGAATCGTCCCGGCGAATTGCGATCCACTCCCGAGCGTTGCGGAACTTCCCACCTGCCAGAAGACGTTGCAGGCGCTGGCGCCACCAGTGAGGGTGATGCGTGCGCTCGATCCGGCGGTCAATGTGCTCGCGGCCTGGAACACCCAGACGGATTCCGCCGTGCCCGCGAGGGTGAGCTCACCGGTAAGGGAAAGGTCGCCACCGGAATAGACCCCGGGGGCCAACGACTGGCCGGCGAGGTCATCCAGTCCGGTTGTGGTCGGTGTGAGACCTGCCGCGACGTTGTAGGCGGTGGTCAGATCGGACTGTGCCTGGGCGGCCACAGCATCCGTTTGGTGGGTGGCACCGAGAACGAGCCCAGGCGGAAACCCGGTGATCGCCGTGCCCGGGCTGACTCCGACGTCTCCTCCGATGGTGGACGGCCCGGTGTTCGTCACCGTGGATGCGCCGAGTACGCCAAAATCAGCGGCACTCCCCAGATGGAGGGGCCCGTTGATGACGGTGACCGCGTTCACCGGTGCTGCAGCGGCCATCGAGAGGCCGATGCCCGCCAGCACAGCGACAGATGCCACCGCGACACGTTTGACGATGTGGGATTGGGTCATGACGGCGCCTCTCGCTCGCTGAGAGCGCACCGTGGAGAACTGTGTCCCCCGACTACTTCCCCCTCGGCCAAGTGTAGCGCAGACGGCATGTGGGTAGACCGTGCGTGCGGGTCAGTCGTTCGGGGTGGTGTCGATCGCCTCGGTGCGAGCCAGGCAGCGACTTGTCTGCTCGATCACACTGACCGCAGAGCTCAGGTCTTCGAGCGCCGGGCCGCCGGACACGTTTACCGCGTCAATTCCCACCGAGATGGCGGGGTCGCGGCCGTAGGTGGTGAACACGGTAAGCAGCTCGTTGCTGGCATCCCGCAGCCAGTCCACGCCGGCGACCTCGATGCAGGTTGCCTCGGAGGGTCCGGGGACCGGCACGCCGCAGGTCAGGAACACCCCGGCCGGGTCACCCCAGGCACCGGTCGCCTGGGCATCGGTCTCGCGACTCGGCAAGCCGGCGACCGTGTCGGGCAGGCGCACCGACACCTCCGCGCAGGCCGTGCTGGCGGCATCCGGGCCCGTCTCCATCACGACCGCGGGAGCGCATCCGGCAAGGCTGACCGCGAGCGGCAAAACGGCCAAGGCAGCCAGTCGGCGGGGGAGTTTCATCCCCTTCAGGCTACCGTTTGAGGATGGCCATCCCTGACACCCTGGGCGCCGTGGGGGAGTCGGCAACGCTTGCCCGCATCTTCCCGCGCCTGCCCGCCGCCGCTGCCGAACTGCTTGGACCCGGCGACGACTGCGCGGTGGTGGCAGCCCCGGACGGCCGCTTCGTGGTGACCACCGACATGATGATTCACGGGCCGGACTTCCGTCTGGCCTGGTCGACCCCGCACGACCTCGGCTGGAAGGCCGCGGCATCCAATCTGTCGGACGTCGCAGCCATGGGCGCCCGGCCCACGGCGCTGCTGGTGGCGATCGCCGCCCCGGCCGACACTCCGGTGGCGGTGCTGGAGGGTATCTCAGACGGTTTTCGCGACGGCTGCGCCGCCATGGCGCCGGGCTGCGGCGTGGTTGGTGGCGACCTGTCCGTCTCCTCGACCCTGACCCTCGCGGTGACCGCATTCGGAGACCTGGAAGGACGCGCCCCCGTGCTGCGCTCCGGCGCTGCCGTGGGCGACATCGTCGCGGTGTCCGGCACGTTGGGTCTCGCCGGGCGCGGCCTCGCCCTGCTCTTCGCCGAGGGCGTCGACGCCGCCGGTGAGCCGAACGCCGACGCCGCGGCGCGAGTACGTGCCCGCGAACCGCAGCTGGTCGGTGCGCAGCTGACCCCAAGGCCCCCGCTCGCCGACGGGCCGGCCGCGGCGCTGGCCGGGGCAACCGCAATGCTCGACCTCAGCGACGGCCTCGCCATCGACGCGCGACGCCTCGCCGCCGCCAGCTCGGTCGCGCTCGACCTGGATTCGGCAGTGCTGGACAGTGACCTCCACGGCGGCGGCTACATCGCCGCGCTGGAAGGCGGCGAGGACCACGCGCTGCTCGCCACTTTCCCGGAGGGCACCGCGCTGCCCGGAGGCTTCCGCGCCATCGGCCGAGTGACAGTGGGCAACGGCATCCTGCTCGACGGAGTCGCCTGGTCGAAACCGTCGGGCTGGGATCCATACCGCGGATGGAATGGAGGCCGCGGATGAGTAACGCGACCGCCCGCAAAGACATCTTCCACGCGGTGGGCGACGCGAACCGCCGTCGCATCATCGAGCTGCTGGCCGAACGCCCGCGCACCGTCGGCGAGCTCGCCGGAGAACTGGGCATCGCGCAACCGTCAGTCAGCCAGCACCTCACCGTGCTGCGCGCCGTGGGCCTCACCGCATCCGAGCGGCGCGGCACCTCCACGGTCGTGTCATTGACGCCGGAGCCGTTGACGGATGTCGCGGCCTGGTGCCTCGCGCAGGGCGGGCGCGCGACATCCTGAGTCATCGACTCTGAACGTTCAGGAATGCAAGGTCGTCTAGCGACGTGACTCCCGCGGAATCAAGCGGGCCGCGCGCGGTCGCATGAACTCCGCGCAGGCAACTACTCGAACGTCGGGCTCAGCCAGTACAGCGCGGTGTCGCCGTAATCCTTGCGTCGGTCGAGGGCGAGCCCCTCCGGCCAGGCCGGTTCCGCATCCCGCGATGCCCGCTCGACGACGACCACCGCGTCATGCTCCAGGCGGGGCACGAGTACCTCCAGTGCGTGCACGAGCTCCGCGTTGCCGAGATCGTACGGCGGGTCGAGGAACACGACGTCGAACGAGGAGTTCGATCCAGTGAGGAATGAGTGCACGGGCGCCGAACTCACGTCGATCTCGAGTGACGAACTGCGTGGGGCGCGCTTTCGCAGCAGGGCGGCGTTCTTCCGGCAGATCTGCGCTGCGCCAAAGCTACGCTCGACGAGGGTGACCCGGCGGGCCCCGCGCGAGGCGGCCTCCAGCCCGAGCGCGCCGGAGCCGGCGTACAGGTCGAGCACGCGGGAGCCCTCCAGCACGTCGCGGGCATCGAGCGCGCTGAAGATCGCCTCCCGCACCCGGTCGCTGGTCGGGCGGGTACCGGCGGGCGGAACGGCGATGCTGAGGGAACCGGCGAAGCCGGCGATGATGCGCGTCACCCGTCGAGGCTATCCGAGTGCGGAGGCTCGTCGCGGCCGGTCGGAGCGCGGCCGGCCCGAGCGCGGTCGACCGGTGCCCGGCCGCAAGGAGGTGAGCATCACCCCGCCGATCACCAGCACGCCGCCGACCACCTGGACGAAACTGATCGGAGTGCCGATGACAAGACCGATCAGCGCGGTGAACACGGCGATCAGGTTGAGGTAGATGCCCGCACGGGAGGGCTGCACGGTGCGCAGCGCGGCATTCCAGAACACGTACGAGCACACCGAGGCGAACGCGGCGATGTAGAGCAGGGCGAGTAACGGGCCGGTTTCGGTGGGAAAGCTCACGCCTCCGGCGGCAATTGTGAACGGGGCAAGGCCCACCACCACGAACAGTGCCTGCATCGCCGTGGCGGTGATTGGCGGCACTCCGCGCAGGCGTCGGCCGAGCAGCGTGTAGAAACTCCACACCACGATTGCGCCGACCATCAGCAGGTCGCCGAAGTTCGGGGCGCGCGAGAAGACCTCACCGACCTGCCCATCCGTCAGCACCACCACGACGCCGAACAGGCCGATCGCGATCCCCAGCACCCCGCGCCATCCCAGTCGCTCTTTGAACAGCAGCACGCCCAGCACCGCCAGCAGCGCCGGGTTCACCGCATTGATCAACGACGCGTTGAGCGGGCTCGTGTACTGCAGCGCCACGTAGAGCAGCAGGTTGAAGCCCGCGAGTCCGAGCGCGGCGAGCAGCAGGAGCAACGGCCACTGCCGCCACACCGCACGCCAGTCGGGCTTCTCGGTGACCTGGGCGATCACCAGCAACGGGATGAGCGCGAGCAGCCAGCGCAGGAAGGTCAGATCGAGCGGGGTGACGGATGCCACTGCCGCTTCGCCGGCAACGAAGTTGCCCGCCCAGAACAGCGTGGCAAGCACGAGGAAGGCGACGGATCTCAAGTTGTCAGCCTATCGCGGCGCGCACCATTCCTGACGGCGGCTGTCAGTGGGCGCCGTTACCCTCGATGTGTGAACTCTCCGCTCGACAGCAAGCTCAGCACGGCGCTCGGCGGACGCACCGCAGCCGCGTTTGCGCGCGCGCTCGGGGTGCGCACCATCGGCGACCTGCTGAACCACTACCCACGCCGCTACGCCCGGCGCGGCGAGCTCACCGCGCTGGCCGAACTCGAGATCGGCGCCGACGTCACCATTGTTGCCGAGGTACTCTCCGTATCCAGTCGGGACATGAAGGCCCGCAAGGGGTCGATCCTCGAGGTGAAGATCAGCGATGGCCGCGGCATCCTCACCCTGACCTTCTTCAGCCAGCCGTGGCGCCAGAACGAGCTGAAACCGGGTGTGCGCGGGATCTTCGCGGGCAAGGTTGGCGAATACCGCGGGCTGCGGCAGCTGGCACACCCCAACTACGAACTGTTTGACACCGAACTGCCGGTCGAGGGCGCGGCAGCGAAAAGATGGGCGCAGCAGCCCATTCCGATCTACCCTGCCACCGCCGCGGTCGCCTCGTGGCAGATCACGAAAGCCATCGGCGTCGTGCTCGACACGCTCCCGCCGCTGGAAGACCCGGTGCCGGACCTGGTGCGCGCCGAGCGGCAACTGCTGCCGTACGGCAAGGCGCTCGAGCTGATTCACCGGCCCGAGAAGGATGCCGACTGGGGCGCGGCCCGGTCGTCGCTGCGCTTCCAGGAGGCGTTTGTGCTGCAGGCCGCGCTGTTGCGGCAGCGCGCTGCCCTGCGCGCCCAGCCCGCCGAGCCGCGCCTGGCCGGCCCTCTCGCCGCAGGCTTCGATGGGGCACTTCCCTTCACCCTCACCGCCGACCAGCAGCTCGTCGGCGAGGAGATCGCCCGTGATCTGGCGAGTCCCACCCCGATGAACCGGCTCGTGCAGGGTGAGGTGGGCTCGGGCAAGACCCTCGTAGCGCTGCGCGCGATGCTCGCGGTCGCCGACTCCGGCGGGCAGTCCGCGCTGCTTGCCCCGACCGAGGTGCTCGCCGCCCAGCACCTGCGCTCCATCGTGAAGACGCTCGGCCCCGACCTGGCCGCGCGGCTCCGCCCCACCCTCATCACCGGTCAGCTCAGCACCGCCGAACGGAAGAAGGCGCTGCTCGCGGCGGTGTCCGGCGGCGCCAGCATCGTGATCGGCACCCACGCGCTGCTCAGTGACACGGTGTCGTTCGTCGACCTCGGCCTCGTGGTCGTCGACGAGCAGCACCGGTTCGGCGTGGAACAGCGCGAGGCGCTGCGGCTGAAGGGCGCCACCCCGCCGCACGTGCTGGTGCTGACCGCCACCCCGATCCCACGCACGGTCGCGATGACCGTATTCGGTGACCTCGATGTGTCCACCATCGCCGAACTGCCGTCTGGGCGCATCCCGATCAGCTCGTTCGTGGTGCCGCTGGCCGAGAAGCCCGGCTGGGTGAACCGGGTCTGGGAACGCACCGCCGAAGAGCTCGCGATCGGCCGTCAGGCCTTCGTGGTCTGCCCGGCGATCGACGCCACGGTGAGTGAACCGGCGGATGCCCCGGAGAACGCGGAACCCGCCGACGCGAGTACCGCGGGCGGCGCCAACACGGCCACCGCGGCCGCGGCGAGCCCCGCGCCGGCGCCCGCCGCCCCGGTCGCGAACGTCACCGAGGTGACGGCGAGCCTCCGGAACAACCCCACCCTCGCCGGCCGCCGCATCGAGGCACTGCATGGCCGGATGCCGAGCGATACCAAAGACTCGCTGATGCGGGAGTTCGCGGCCGGACGGGTCGACGTGCTGGTGGCCACAACCGTGATCGAGGTGGGCGTCGACGTGCCGAACGCGTCGACCATGGTGATCCTCGATGCCGACCGATTCGGCGTGTCCCAGCTGCACCAGCTTCGCGGGCGCGTCGGCCGCGGCAGCGTTCCGGGCGTCTGCCTGTTCGTCACCAGGGCCGAGCAGGAGAGTCTGGCCCGGGAGCGCGTGGAAGCGGTCGCCGCCACACTGGACGGCTTCGACCTCGCCCAAATCGACCTCGAGCTGCGCCGGGAGGGCGACGTGCTCGGCAGCGTGCAGTCCGGCGGCCGGTCGAGTCTGCGGCTGCTGCGTGTGGCGACCGATGGTGACCTCATCTCCGACGCCAGGGAACTCGCCGCCGCGGTGCTCGAGAACGACCCGACCCTGTCCCGTCACCCGGCCTTGCTCGACGCCCTCGCCCGGCGCCTCGACGAGTCCGAGCAGGCGTTCCTGTCGAAGGCCTAACGCCGCGACATCCGTCAGCCGCTCATCGCTGAACCGTTTCGTTGCCGAGTTAACGTCACGCAGCGTCGCATCGCGAATTCGAAACATTCACTGTGTACGCTGGCGATCATGAGCACGATCGCCGTCGTCCCCGGATCGTTTGACCCCGTCACCCTGGGGCACCTCGATGTCATCGGGCGTGCCGCCGGCCTGTTTGACGAATTGCACGTGGTTGTCGTGCACAACCCCGACAAGTCGGCGCTGCTGCCGATCGCGCAGCGGGTGAACCTGCTCGAGCAGTCGATCGCGGCGGCCGGGCTGCCGCAGAACATCGTGGTCACCAGCTGGAGCGTCGGTCTGCTCGTCGATTACTGCACGGATGTCGGAGCCAGCGCGCTCGTCAAGGGCATCCGCTCGCAGGTCGACGTCACCTACGAAACGCCGATGGCGATCGTCAACCGCGACCTCGCCGGTGTCGAGACCATCTTCATGCTGCCCGACCCGGCGCACGCCCACGTGTCGAGCTCACTGGTGCGGCAGGTTGCCGCGCTCGGCGGCGACGTGAGCCCGTACGTTCCGCGCGCGGTGGCCGATTTCCTGCAGACCCCGGTGCGCTAGGTCGCGAGCGCCCGACATCCGGGGCGCGGTCAGTCACTGACCGTGGACAGCCCGCGCGTCAGCAGCCGGATCAGCACGTCGAAGCTGTCATCGAGGTCGTCGGGCAGCCCGAAGCCGCCGCCGAGCTCGAGCATGACGAACCCGTGCATCGCCGAGCGCAGCGCGCGGATCGCGTCCACCAGGCGGTCGGCTGGCAGGGCGTAGCCGCGCAGGGCACCCTCCACGACCCGCAGCGTCTCGGCCGCGGCATCCTGAAACTCCTGATCGTCGGCGAGGCCGCCGCCGGTCTGCACCGCCCAATAGCGCGCCGGATGCTGTCGGGCGAAGCCGCGCATTGCGTGCGCCAGTGCGGTGACGGCGTCATCGCCAGACCTGCCCATCACCGCCTCGGCGCTCACCCTGGTCAGCTCCCGCACTGCTGCGACCCGCATCGCCTGCTTCAGGTCGCCGAGCGAGGCGACGTGCTTGTACAGGCTCGGCACCGCGACCCCGGCGCGTCCGGCGACCGCGGAGAGGGTGATCGAGCCGAACCCGGCCGTGCCGTCGGCGTCGATCAGCTTGAGCGCAATGTCGACGACCGACTCGCGGGTGAGTCCCGCCCTAGCCACGAGGGCCCCGCACGGCGAAGCGCTGCAGGAAAGGAAGCAGCTCGGCGAGCACCAGGTCGGGTCGCTGCGCCTGCGGGTAGTGTCCCGTCTCAGCAACGACATGCACGTCGGCGTCGATGGTGTCGGCAATCCAGTCGGCTTCGGCGCGCGGGTCGCGGTAGTCGGGGTCCTGGTCGCCGATGAACACGAGCGCCGGCGCCAACACATCGCCCAGCCGGCGCTCGACGACGGAGTGATCCAGTGCCACCGCCAGGTCACGCAGCGAGCGCAGCCGGCCGGGCTCGGACAGATTCGCGCGGATGTCGCGGCGATGCTTCGCGAGCCATGATGCCTGCGTGCCTTTGTTCAGCGACCCGTAGAACGCAGACCAGAACGCCGCGCCCCACCACGGCGCAAGAGCGACGCGGAACAGCACACGGGTCAGGCTCGCAGCGAATGCGCTCTTCGGCGCCTCACGCAGGAATGGACCGAACAGCACGAGCCCGCTGATCGCCGCGGGCCGCTCGGCCGCCGCCCAGGCCGCAGCTGCCGCTCCCATCGAGTTGCCGAGGGCCACGGCCGGGCCGCCCAGCTCGTCGATCAGCGCGAGCAAGTCTTCGCCCGTCTCCACATCGCCGTGACTGCTGAAGCTCGTGTCACTGTCGCCGTGGCCGCGCAGATCCATGACGGCGAACCGGAAGCCGGCGCCGGTTACGGATGCCGCGAGATCGCGGTACACCGAGCGCAGGTCACCCATGCCGGGGATCGCGACCACGAGGGGTCCATCGCCCTCGACGGTGTAGGCGATTCGTCCCTGCGGGCGGCTGAGGAATTGAACAGGTGAAGTGGTCATAGCCAATAAGCTAATCGCATTAGCTTTAGGGCGCAAGCGGTGAAACAGCATCCGTTCCGGTCAGTAGCATGAACTCATGACGAGTTCTCTTCGGGTTGGCTACGCCGCCATGCTCGAACAGTTTCACCCGATGGAGGCGGTCGAGCTCAGCCGCTACGCCGAGAGCAAGGGCTTCTCGGGGGTGATGGCGACCGACCACTACCAGCCGTGGGTTCCGCAGCAGGGGCAGAGCTCGTTCGTCTGGAACGTGCTCACCGCGATCGGCGAGCGCACCACCGGCGACATGGGGCCGGGCGTCAGCACGCCCACCTTCCGCTGGCATCCCGCCATGGTGGCACAGGCGAGCGCGACCCTCGGCGCTATGTATCCCGGCCGGCACTGGCTCGGCATCGGCTCCGGCGAGGCCATCAACGAGCACATCACCGGGCAGTACTGGCCGGAACCGCACGAACGCATCGACCGGATGTTCGAGGCCGTCGACATCATCAAGAAGCTGTTCGCGTCCGGGCTCTCCGGCCGCGACGTCAAACACCACGGTCAGTACTACAAGCTGGAGTCCACCCGGCTGTGGACCATGCCGGCAGTGGCGCCGGAGATCCTCGTCGCCACCGCAGGCCCGATCACCGCCAAGCGGGCAGGCAGGACCGTGGACGGCCTGATCACCGTGGGCGCGCCGGTGGAGAAACTGCAGATGCTGCTCAAGAAGTTCGCCGACGGCGCCAGGGAAGCCGGACGGGATGCGTCGCGAATGCCGAAGGCGCTCCAACTCCATCTGTCCTGGGCTGACACTGAGGAGGAAGCGATGCGGAACGCCCTCGTCGAGTGGCCGAACGGCGGGATGCGGTTCCCGAAGGGCGACATCCGCAGCCCGTTCGAACTGGAACAGATGGCCCGTCTGGTGCGCCCCGAGGACTTCGAGGGCCGCATGGTCATCTCGGCCGACCCCGACGTGCACCGCGCGCACATCCAGCGCTTCGCCGACCTCGGCTTCGACCGCATCTACCTGCACAACGTTGGCCGCAACCAGCGCGAGTGGATCGACGTGTTCGCCCGTGACGTGCTACCGAAACTGAGCCGCTGATGCTGACCATCTTCACCCTGGACGCGATCCCCGAGGTCGTCGCCGGCGACGACCTCGCCGGCATCATCGGGCACGCCGCCGACGGCATGCTGCAGGATGGCGACATCCTCGCCGTCACCTCGAAGATCGTGTCCAAGGCGGAGGGCCGTCAGGTGGCCGCCGCCGACCGGGAACAGGCGATCACCGAGCAGACCGTGCGGATCGTGGCCACCAAGCAGCACGGCCACGGCGTCACCCGGATCGTGGAGAACCCGCTCGGCCTGGTGCTGGCCGCCGCCGGAGTCGATGCCAGCAACACCCCGGCCGGCACCATCCTGCTGCTGCCGGAGGATCCGGATGCCTCGGCCCTGGCGCTCTGCGCCGCACTGCGGGACCGGTTCGGGGTGCGTCTCGGCGTGATCATCACCGACACGCTCGGTCGTGCGTGGCGGCAGGGACAGACGGATGTCGCGATCGGCGCCGCCGGCGTGCGGGTAATCGACGACCTGCGCGGCACCAGCGACGCCGGTGGACGCGTACTCGAGGCCACCCTCGCCGCGGTGGCCGACGAGATCGCCGGCGCGGCAGAACTGGTCAAGGGCAAGGCCTCCGGCCGCCCGGTCGCGGTGGTGCGCGGACTCGGGCAGTACGTGGGGGAGCTCGGCCTGCCCGGCGCCCACGCGCTGATCCGACCGGCCGCCGACGACCTGTTCCGCCTGGGCAGCGACGAAGCGCGAGCCGAGGGCCACGCCGAGGGCTACGCGGAGGGCCTGCACGACGGCGCCGCCGCGGCACGCCGCCAGCCCGCAGACTGAGGAATTTTCATAGCACGTTAGGTACTGGTGTATTGGGGGGAGACTCGGCAGACTCAGTTTGTGAACAGCTTGCCCGCGACGTCGCGCCTCGGTAATTCCGACGCGATGCAGATCGAGGAGTTTCGGGAAACCACGGCCGCGATTGTGGCCGCTGTGGAGACCGTCATCGATGGCAAGCGGGAAGCGGTGACCACAGCGCTCACGGTGCTGCTGTCGGAAGGTCACCTGTTGATTGAGGACGTGCCGGGTGTGGGTAAGACCATGCTCGCCCGGGCTCTCGCCCGCAGCGTTGACTGTTCGGTGTCCCGCATCCAGTTCACGCCCGACCTGCTGCCCAGTGACATTACCGGCGTCTCGGTGTACAACCAGGCCGATCGTGAGTTCGAGTTCAAGCCCGGCCCGGTGTTCGCGAACATCGTGATCGGCGACGAGATCAACCGGGCGAGCCCGAAGACGCAGTCGGCACTGCTGGAGAGCATGGAGGAACGGCAGGTGACCGTGGATGGCGCCACCTACACGCTTGCCGCCCCGTTCACCGTGATCGCCACGCAGAACCCGATCGAGATGGAGGGCACCTACGCCCTGCCGGAAGCCCAGCGCGACCGGTTCATGGCGCGCGTGTCGATGGGATACCCGGACGCCGAGAGCGAGGCCGCGCTGCTGCGCACCCGCGACATCGAGAGCCCGCTCGACAACCTGCAACCGGTGGTCGAGATCGACGAGTTGCGCCGGCTGATCGCCACCGCACGCCGCGTCTTCGTCAGCCGCGCCGTGGAGCAGTACACGGTCGCCATTGCCCAGGCCACCCGGGTCGATCGTGACCTTCGCCTCGGTGCGAGCCCCCGGGCCACCCTGCAGCTGGTTCGCGCCGCCAAGACGCGCGCCGCCCTCGACGGCCGGGAGTTCGTGCTGCCCGACGACATCGACGCGCTCGCCGTGCTGGTGCTGTCGCACCGGCTGATCCCGGTGGGCCGCTCGGCGGTGGGGGCCGGCAGCCTGCTCGGCACCGCGTCGGTGGGGGATGTCATCCGGCGCATCATCTCGGAGACGCCGGTTCCGCTCGGCGCCGTCTAGCCGTGGGCACGAGCCAGTCCAGCCGGTCGCGGGTCAGGCGACTGAGCAGACGCGGCTGGATGCTGCTGATGGTGGCCGCGGTGTGCCTGATCACCGGGTACGCCAGTGCCCGCACCGAGCTCATGTACATCGCCGCGTTCACCGCGCTGATGCCGCTGTCCGCGATCATCTACGTGCGGATGCGGCAGCCGCGGCTTGAGACACGGCGCGATTTCCACCCCACGGTCATCAGCGCCGGTCAGGTGGCCACGGCCACCCTCCAGGTGCGTAACCGGGCCACCACGCCCACCCCGCAACTGCGTTGGAGCGAGCTGCTGCCCTGGGCACCGTACCAAACCCCGGTCGAGACGCTCGCGCCGATCCCACCGCGCCGCACCGTCGCCGCCCAGTACACGCTTCAGCCGCCGCGCCGCGGCATCATGAACGTCGGGCCGATGACGATCGAATTCTCCGACCCGTTCTCGCTGGCCCACGTCTGGCGCACCATTGCGCAATCCGAGCGGATCGTGGTGACACCGGCGGTCGTCGCACTGCCCGACATCGGCCTTGCCCTGGCCGAGGGCGACGGCGCCGCCCAGCTGATCCAGCGCCGCGCCGCTGGCAATGACGACGACCTGATGACCCGCGAGTACCGGGCAGGCGACGCGCTGCGCCGGGTTCACTGGCGGGCGTCGGCCCGGCAGGGCGAGTTGATGGTGCGGCAGGAGGAGCAGCGCACCTTTCCCGAGGCCCGCATCATCATCGACACCCTACGCAGCGGCTACGACGACCCGCTGTTCAGCAGCGGCCCGCCGGGGGACAGCGACCGCTTCGAATGGGCGGTGTCCATGCTCGCCTCGCTCGGCGTGCACCTGCACGCAGCGGGGTATCGCGTGCACATCGTCGAAACCGGCGCGCGCCAGGTTGCCCCGCTCGGCGACGCCCACGAATGGGCCGCCAGCGACAGTGAGTTCCTGATCAGCCTCGCCGACATCCGTCTGCTCCGGGATCGTGAGGGCGTCGGCTACGTCAGCGATGAGCAGCCCGGCGCGCGCGGCCCGGTGTTCGCCCTCATCTCCGAGCCTTCCGACGAAACCCTCGACTGGTTGATCGGCCAGCGTCGACCGTTCGACCTCGCACTCGCGTTCGTGCTCGATGGATGGTCGGATTCCACCTCGCAGGCGCTGACCAGCGCCGGCTGGCACTGCATCGAGGTGTCACCCGAGGTGGCACTCGCGGATGCCTGGACGACCGCGCTGGTCGAGACCGGAGGCGTCCATGGCCTCGTCTGACCCGCGCGGACGGCGCAACAACTGGCCAATGACGGTAGCCCTGGCGCTAGCCCTCAGCATTGCCGTCACCGGACTCTCGAGCGCGCTGTCGAGCTGGGACTGGTGGCTGCTCTCCGTCTTCACCGGGTTCGTCGCCCTCGGCGTCGCAGGATGGGTGCGCGGGCTCACCCGGTTCCGCGTCATCCCGTCACTGGCGGCGCTCGCCGCCGTCCTGCTGGTGCTCACCGTGCGGTTCGCGGCCGACACCGCCATCTTCTGGCTGGTCCCCACCTTCGACACCATCGACAGGTTCGGCGAGCTGATGCTGGTTGGCCAGCTCGGCATCGTGGAGTCGATCGTGCCGGCGGCGGCGACCGAGGGCATGCTGTTCATCATCGCGCTCGGCATGGGCGTGGTGGCCGTGACGCTCGACGCGGTGGCGCTCGCCCTGAGAGCACCGGCGCTCAGCGGCATCCCGCTGCTCGTCGTGGTCGCGATCCCCAGCGTGGTGCAACGCGAACTGAGCTCGGTCTGGACCTTCGTGTTCACCGCCATCGCGTGGCTGCTCGTGCTCTGGGTGGACAAGCGGCGCCCGCAACCCGGCAGCGCCGTCGCAGTCGGCGCGTTCGTTGTGGTCGGAGCACTCATCGCCGCGCCGGTACTCGCCGGTTTGCAGCCCGACTCGTCGGGCAACCGGGCGGCGGCAGGCCTTCAGGTGGGGGTCAACCCGATGGTGAACCTCGGCAACGACCTGCGCCGCTCCGACCCGTTCGTGGCGCTCACCTACACGACCACTCGGGAAACCGGGCACTACCTGCGGATGGTCACCCTCGACCAGTTCGACGGACTGCAGTGGGAGCCGACCGGTGTCGTGGTCGACCGGGACAACACGGTGGATGCGATCGCCGCCCCGCCGGGCCTGTCGGATGCCGTGGTGCGGGAGACGGTGACCACCGATGTGGAGATCGGCTCCACCGTCGGCCGCTGGCTGCCGGTGCCCTACCCTCCGATCGAGGTCGGTGGGCTCGTCGGCGACTGGTTCTGGGAACCCGACGGGCTGTCCATCCGAGCGGACAACACCTATATCCGCTGGCAGGAGTACACGGTTCAGAGCGCCTGGCTCCGCCCGACCGCCGAGCAGCTGCTCGCCGTCGGCCAGCGGGTACCGCAACCGGTCGAGCAATACACCCACCTGCCCGTCGATGTGGCCGAGAACATTCGCGCGGCAACTGAGGAGGTCACCGGAGGCCTGAGTACCGCCTACGAGAAGGCCATCGCCCTGCAGGACTACTTCCGCAATGGCGACTTCGACTACTCAGAGGATGCCCCGGTCGAGGAAGGCTACGACGGCGACGGGCTGGCCGTGATCAGCAAATTCCTCGAGGTGAAGCAGGGCTACTGCGTGCACTTCGCGTCCTCCATGGCAGTGATGGCGCGGTTGGCGGGGATTCCGGCGAGGGTTGCCGTGGGGTTCCTGCCCGGTGAACTGGAGACTGATTCGCAGACCCGCGAGGAGTACTACCTGGTCACCTCGCATGACATGCACGCCTGGCCTGAGCTGTTCTTCGAGGGCGTGGGCTGGGTGCCGTTCGAGCCGACGCCCGGGCGGGGCGTTCTGCCCAACTACGAGGCGCCCGTCGTCGATGACCCGGCGACGCCGAACGTCGACGAATCTCGCCCGGTGCCGGCGCCAACCGGGGCCCCCACCACGAGCACCCGCGACGACCTGCCCTCCGACGACCTCAGCCAACCGGGTGCCGAGAAGGTCGACTGGACACCGGTGCTGTGGACCATCGGCATCACGGCCGCCACCCTGCTGGTGGTGTTCGCACCCGCATCCTGGCGCCGCCTCATCCGCTCGCGCCGACTGCTCAGTCACAGCCCTGAACAGTTCTGGCAGGAACTGCGCGATACCGCCACCGACTTCGGAATTCCTGCCCCCGCTACCGAGACGGCGAGGGCCTTCGCCACCCGACTCGAGCAGATCGGCCAGGTACGCGGGGAACAACTCGATCGGCTCCGCGACGCCGTCGAGTTGCACAGCTATGCCGAGCACGCGGGCGCCCTGCTGGTGCGGGAGATCGCCGCCGGCCCGGCCGACGCCCGTGAGGTGATCGCCCGGATCGAGAGTGGGCACGGCGTCCTGCAACGCCTGCGCGCGCTGCTGCTGCCGATGTCGCTGATCCCGCGCCGAACAGCCGAGGCTAGATCGAGTTAGGTAAGGCATGCCATACTAAGGCAATGCTTACTCTGAGCCAGGTCGTGGCCAAGGACACCCGTCCCGCCTACCGCCCGTTCCGCGCCGCCGTCACCGGACTCACCCGGCTCAGCCCGCACTTCATGCGGGTCACCTTCAGTGGCCCCGACTTCGACCGGTTCGGTACCGACGGCCTGGATCAGCGGATCAAGATTGTGCTGCCGATCCCCGGAATCGGCCTCAGCGACTTCGGCGCCGACGATGCCGACACCGTCCTCGTTGGCGACTGGTACGCCCGCTGGCGGCAACTGTCCGACGAGATCCGGAACCCCTTCCGCACCTACACGGTGCGGGCGGTGCGGCCCGAGCTGCGCGAGCTCGACGTCGACATGGTGATGCATCCGGATGCCGTGGATGGCGCCCGCGGCCCGGCCGCCGAGTGGCTGTCCAGCGTCGGCATCGGTGGTCAGGTGGTCATCGTCGGGCCCGATTCCGGCAGCGTCGACTCCCACATCGGCATCGACTGGCACCCGGGTGATGCCAGCGAGGTGCTCCTCGCCGGTGATGAGACCGCGGCGCCGGCCATCTGCAGCGTGATCGAATCCCTGCCGGCTGGGGTGACCGCACATGCGTTCATCGAAGTTCCGGATGCCGCCGACCGGCTGCCACTGGACGTCGCCGACGGATGCACCGTCACCTGGCTCGCCCGCGACGGTGGCCAGGTGGGCTCCGTCCTGGAGCCCGCGGTGCGCGACTGGGTGAGTGCGCACCCGGCGGCGATCCGACCCGCGCTCACGGCATCCGCCCAGTCCGTCGAAGACGTCGACGTCGACACGCAACTGCTGTGGGACTCACCGGCGCAGTCGCACGGCCAGTTCTACGCCTGGCTCGCCGGCGAGGCCGCGATGATCAAGACTCTGCGTCGGTTCCTGGTGACCGAGACCGGGATCGACCGGTCTCAAGTGGCGTTCATGGGCTACTGGCGGCACGGCAAGGCCGAAGCCCAGTAATGGCGCTGCCGCTCGCGCGGCCGGCCGCCGCCCCGCTCGCGGGCCGTGATCGGTCGCGGCATCGGGTACTCGGACTGCTCGTGGCGCTCGGCGTGCTGCTGCTCGTCGTGATGCTGAGCCTGGCGCTCGGGGCACGCGATGTGGCGCTCGGCAGCGTGTTCGATGCCGTGTTCGCCCCGATCCCGGGTAACACCGACCACGTGGTGGTGCGCGATCTCCGGGTGCCGAGAACGGTGGTCGGAATCGTGGCGGGCGCCTGCCTCGGACTTGCCGGCGCCATCATGCAGGGAATCACCCGCAATCCGATCGCCGATCCGGGGCTGCTCGGAGTGAACTCCGGGGCATCGCTGTGTGTGGTGCTCGCCATCGCGCTCTTCGGTATCACGGCGCCGTCGGGCTACATCTGGTTCGCCCTCGCCGGGGCGGCGATTGCCGCCAGCATCGTCTACGGGATCGGCGCGATCGGCCGAGAAGGCGCCACACCCGTGAAACTGGCGTTGGCCGGCACCGCGCTCACCGCCGGCCTTACCTCGATCATCACGCTGCTGCTGATCACCGACGTGGACACGCTCGGCACCTTCCGGTTCTGGTCGGTCGGATCGCTGGCGAACCGCGATCTCGGCATTGTCCAGGCGCTGCTGCCGTTCGTGATCGTCGGGGTCGTGCTCGCTGCCCTGGTGGGGCGCATGCTCAACCTGCTGGCACTCGGCGACGACCTGGCGCGCGGGCTCGGTCAGAACATCGCCGTGGCGCGCGTGTTCTCGGGGCTCGCGATCGTGCTGCTCTGCGGCTCGGCCACCGCGCTCGCCGGCCCGATCGTGTTCGTCGGCCTCGTGATACCGCACCTGGTGCGCCCGTTCACCGGACCGGACTATCGCTGGATCCTGGCGTACTCGGCGGTACTCGGACCCGCGCTGCTGCTCACCGCCGACGTCATCGGCCGCCTGGTGGTGCGCCCCGGTGAGCTCGAGGCGAGCCTCGTGGTGGCACTGATCGGTGCCCCGGTGATGATCGCCCTGGTGCGCCGCGTGAAGCTGGCCGGACTGTGACCGTGACCACGGAGGTGCCGAGCACGCTGTGGCGGGATGACCGAACCCACCGGAGGCGACGCGCCACCCGGATCAGTCTCACCCTCACCGCGCTCGTGCTGCTGGTCGCCGCCGGGAGTCTTGCCATCGGCGCCTACACGCTGCCGCTGCCCGACGTGATCACCACCCTGGCCGGGCAGGGCGAGGCCCGCGACAACTTCATCGTCTTCGGCCTGCGCCTGCCGCGGCTGCTGCTCGGCGCGCTCGTCGGCGCGGCCTTCGCGATATCCGGAGCCCTGTTCCAGACGCTGCTGAAGAACCCGCTCGCCAGCCCCGACATCATCGGCATCAGTGGGGGAGCGAGCGCCGCCGCGGCGTACAGCATCCTGTTCCTGGGCCTCAGCGGAGCGGCCGTGCCGCTCGCCGCCTTCCTCGGGGCGCTGGCTGCGGCAACCGCGATCTACCTGCTCGCCTGGCGGGGCGGCGTCACCGGCTACCGGTTCGTGCTGATCGGCGTCGGAGTGGCGTTCATGATGCAGGCCGTGCTCGGCTACCTGATCACCCGCGGCGACGTGCGCGACGTGCAGCAGGCGCTGGTGTGGATGGTGGGCGGCATCGGCGGCGCCAGCTGGGTCGACATCGTCGTGCTCGCCCTCACGCTGGCCGTACTGCTGCCGGCGGTAGGCCTGTTCGTCCCGCGGATACGGATGCTGCAACTCGGCGACGACACGGCGGGCGGTCTCGGGGTGCGCGTCGAATCGACCAGGCTCACCCTGCTCGTGATCGCCGTCGCGCTCGCCGCGGTGACCACCGCGTTCGCCGGTCCGGTCGCGTTCGTCGCGTTCGTGTCGGCGCCGATCGCCAGACGGCTGATCGGCACCGGATCGCTCGCGCTGGTGCCGAGCGCGCTGGTCGGCATCCTGCTGGTCACCGCCGCCGACTTCGTGGCGCAGCACCTGCTGCCCGGCACCCTGCAGGTCCCGGTCGGCATTATCACCGGCGTCGTCGGTGCCCCATACCTGCTGTGGCTGCTGGCCACCGCCAACAGGAGAGGACGCGGCGCATGACGGATGCGGCAGTCACCCGGAAGCCTCGCCACACGCTGCGGGCCGAGAAACTCGGGCTCGGCTACGACGGTCGGTCGATCATCAGCGACCTCGACCTCACCGTTGCCGAGGGGCAGGTCACCGTGATCGTGGGCGCCAACGCGAGTGGCAAATCAACCCTGCTGCGGGGCATCTCGCGGCTGTTGAAACCGGCGTCCGGACGGGTGACCCTGGACGGCCGCGACATCCACACGCAGGCCGCGAAAGACGTGGCGCGCACGGTCGGCATCCTGCCGCAGTCGCCGACGGCGCCGGAGGGCATCACCGTCGCCGACCTGGTCGGGCGTGGCCGATACCCGCATCAAGGCTGGTTCCGGCAGTGGACCAGCACGGATGACGCGCAGGTGACCGAGGCGCTGCGTGCGACCGACACCGCGCAGCTCGCCAGCCGGCGCATCGAGGAACTCTCTGGCGGTCAGCGCCAGCGGGTGTGGATCGCGATGGTGCTGGCGCAGGATCCCGACATCCTGCTGCTGGACGAGCCGACCACCTATCTCGACGTGACCCACCAGATCGAGGTGCTCGACCTGCTCACGGACCTCAACCGCAGCCGCGGCACCACCGTGGTGATGGTGCTGCACGACCTGAACATGGCCGCGCGCTATGCCGACCACATCGTGGTGATGGCGGCCGGCCAGATCATTGCCAGCGGCCCGCCGGTCGAGGTGATCTCAGCGGAGCTGGTGCAGAGCGCCTTCGCGCTGGAATCGCGCGTGATCGTCGACCCGGTGTGCGGGGCGCCGATGGTGGTGCCGGTGGGACGGTTCCACGGCGGGACCGTCTAGCTCAGAACCACGCCGGTCGGTCGGCGACGAACTGCTCCGGCCGGATCAGCGGCTGCGCACGCGCCACGGCGAGGTTGATCCTGGTGAGCAGCTCGGGGTTTGACACCCGGTAGTTGGTGAAGTCGGAGTCGCAGGCGTACACGCCGAGCGGCAGCGTCACCGCCTGGAAGAACCCGAACAGCGGCCGCAACTGGTGCTCGATGATGAGGGCGTGCCGGTCGCTGCCTCCGGTGGCGGCGAGCAGCACCGGCGTGTCGACGAGGTCGTACTGGCCGACGAAGTCGAACAGGTGCTTGAACAGGCCGCTGAACGAGGCACGATACACCGGGCTCGCGACCACGAGAAGGTCGGCCGTCTCGATGCGGCGCAGCTCCTCTTCGACCGATTCGGGCAGCTGCGTGCGGCTGATGGCCCCGGCGAGATCAGGGCCGATCCGTTCGAGCTCGACCAGGTGAGGGTCGATGGGGCGTTCCCTGGCGAGGCTGGCGATGATCTCGGTGACCAGCGCTGTCGTCTTCGAAGGGGACTGCAGGCTGCCCGAGACGCCCACCACAGAAAGCGGGCGGTCGAGGGTGCTGGTCGGTACGGATGCCATGGCCCGAGGCTAGGCGCCTCAGCGCCGAGAGTCGAAGCCGGGTGTCACATGATGTCACCATGTGACGTCACGTGACGTGCCCGCAGGAGTACACCTCGGGAACCCTGCGGAACAAGCTGTTCGAGCAGGGCGCCCGGCTGCCCGAAACGCACCGCGGCGCGCAGTACAGGTGCAGCCGGCGGCCGCGCGACACTCCTGAGTCGGCTGGAGCGGCGGGTGGTCGGGCCGGTCGCGCCGGTCAGAGCGCTCGCAGCTTCTCCAGCAGTGGACCGGCGGCGGTGTCGAGGAACTCCTGCTGGGTTTCGTCGCCGATCTGCACCAAGGCGATGTCGGTGAAGCCTGCGGTCACGAACGGCCGGAAGCTGTCGGCGATCTCGTCGAGGTCGGGGCCGCATGCGATGCTCGCCGCGACATCCTCTGGCCGCACGAAGGCGCTCGCCCCGGTGAACCCCGCCGGGGTCGGCAGGTCGGCATTCACCCGCCAGCCGCCGCCGAACCAGCGGAACTGGTCGTGAGCGCGGGCGATTGCGGCATCTTTGTCCCGGTCCCAGCAGATGGGAAGCTGCCCCATCGACCGGGCCTGCGGATTCTGCTCGCGCCAGCCGTCGACCAGCGTCTTATCCGGCTGGGTTGCGATCACGTGGTCGCCGAGCGGGGCGAACATCGACACGGATTTGTCGCCGGAGACGGCCACGGCGATCGGCACGCCCTCATCCGGAACATCCCAGATGCGGGCAGAGTCAACACGGAAGTACTCGCCCTGCCAGGTGACCAGCTCACCGCCGTGCAGCGCGCGGATCACCGAGATCGCCTCGGCCAGCATGTTCTGGCGAACATCAACCGACGGCCAGCCCTCGCCGATGACATGCTCATTGAGGTTCTCACCGGATCCGAGGCCGAGGATGAAGCGACCGTCGCCCAGTAGCTGCAGGGTGGCAGCCTTCTGCGCCACCACCGCTGGGTGGTAGCGCATGGTCGGGCAGGTGATGTACGTCGCGATCTCCACCCGTTCGGTGGCGTGCGCGACCGCACCGAGCACCGACCAGGCGTATGGCGAGTGCCCCTGCGCGACGAGCCAGGGGGAGTAGTGGTCGCTGCACACTTCGAAGTCGAAACCCACGCGCTCTGCCGCGATGGCGTAGCGCACGAGCTCCTTCGGGCCGCTCTGCTCGCTCATCAGGGTGTAGCCGAATCGTGTCATGGGGGTGCTCCCTTCGCCGGTCGATTCTCGACGCTATGCCGGGGCAGTCACCCGCGACACCCTGCTCAGGAACTTCCCAGTCGCGCACGCCACCTTTCATGCGCTACCTTAGGCAAGGCAAACCTAAGTAAGGCTTGCCTTCCCCTTTGCACAAGGAGTCCCCGTGACCGTACGTCCCCTCGCGATCGTCGCCGCTCTCACGGCGTCGATGCTGGCCATCACCGGATGCGCCACCGCCAACTCGTCCGACGCTGACAGTGGGTCGGGCGGTGACTTCAGCCCCGTTAGCATCGAGCACGCGTTCGGTGAGACCGAGATCAGCGCGGCGCCCGAACGGGTGGTGACGCTCGGTTGGGGCAGCACCGATGCCGCGCTCGCGCTCGACGTGGTCCCCGTGGCCATGGAAGCACAGAGCTACGCCGGCGACGAGAACGGCGTGCTGCCCTGGGTGGCCGAGAAGCTCGACGCGATGGGGGAAGAGACCCCCACGGTGATCCCCGAATCCACCGAGGCGCCCGCCTACGAGCAGATCGCCGAGGCGGCACCCGACCTGATCCTGGCCGTCTACTCCGGCATCACCGAGGAACAGTACGCCCTGCTGAGCGAGATCGCGCCGACCGTGGCGTACCCCGACGAGGCGTGGGCGACGCCGTGGCGCGATGTGATCAGCACGGTCGGCGACGCGCTCGGCAAGTCGGCCGAGGCAGACGCCGTGCTCGCTGAGATCGACGCCGTCGTCGACGAGCAGGCGGCAGCCCATCCGGAGCTTGCGGGCAAGACTGTCGCGGCCGTCTGGGATGTCGGCGGAACCTTCTACGTGTACAAGCCGGCTGACCCGCGGGTGGCGTTCCTGCTCGACCTCGGCATGGTGAGCGCTCCCGCCGTGGACGAGCTCGCCAGCGGCGACTCGACGTTCTACTACACGCTGAGCTATGAGCAGCTCGACAAGCTTGAGGCCGACATCCTGGTGAACTACGCCGATGACGACGCGGCGGCCGAGGCGTTCCTCGCGGCCAGCTACGCGCAGGCGATCCCCGCAGTAGAGGCGGGCACGGTGGCCTCGGTCACCGGCACCCAGTTGGTCTCCTCGGTCTCCCCGCCCACGGCACTGTCGCTCACCTGGGGTATCGACGAGTACGTCGCGGCGCTGGCCAGCGCGGCCGCGGCCACTAAGTAGCGAGGTAGCGCGCGAGCGACCAGCGGATGCTCGTCTCCTTGGCGCCCACAAGTTGGTAGTCTCAAGGGGATGTCAGCCCGCTGGTCGCTCGTACTCCCGGTGAAGGGAGCCAATGGCAAATCCCGGCTGACCCTGCCGGATCACCACCTGCGTTCTCCGCTCGCCGTCGCGTTCGCGCTGGACGCGCTCGACGCGGTGCTCGGCGCCGCATCGGTCGGCCGCGTGATCGTGGTGACCTCGGATGCGGCGGTCAGTAGCGCGCTCCGCGAAACCAGGGCCGAGCTCGTGCCCGACCCCGGCGAGGGGTTGAACGCCGCGATCCGCGCCGGCCTTGCGGTGCTCGCCCCCGCGGATCCCGCCGTGCGCGACGCTTCGTACTCCGCAGTGCTCGCGCCCTCGCAGCCCGCCGGCGTGCTGCTCGCCGATCTGCCCGCGCTCACCGCCGCAGACCTCGACGCCGCGCTCGCTACAGTGGCGACCCACCCGCTTGCGCTGGTGCCCGATGCCGACGGCACTGGGTCCACCCTGATCACCGCGCAGCGAGTCGGCGACCTGGTGCCCCGGTTCGGCGTGGGATCGAGGGCCGCCCACGAGAAGGCCGGTCACGTCCCGATCGAGCTGCCCGCGGCATCCGGTCTCCGCCGCGACGTCGACAGTGAGTCCGACCTGAACCAGGCGCTCGCCCTGGGCGTCGGCCGGCACACGAGAGCCGCGCTCGACCTCTAGCTGTTCGCAGAGCTCACCACAAGGATGGCGGGATCAGTGGGCGCCGAGCCCCAGCTCCACGGCCGCCCTGACGATCGCGGCCGACTCCTCGAGTGTGGTCAGGTACAGCGGTCTCGCCGCCGCCCGCATCCCGGACGCCGCGAGATCGTCGACGACCGCGGCATCCGCGCTGTCCACCAGCCAGCCATCGAGCAGTCCGCCCGCAGACCGGGCTCCGTAGTGGCGCGCCACCGCATCCGCGCTCACCTGAACCCCGATCGCGGCCAGGCACTCGGCCGCCATCCCGCGTAGGGCGGCGCCGCCAATGATCGGTGACACGCCCACGACCGGCGCCGCGGTGCCGGCGAGCGCCGTCCGCATGCCCGGCACGCCGAGGATCGTCCCGATCGACACCACCGGGTTCGACGGGGCGAGCAGCACCACGTCCGCATCGGCGATCGCCGCGAGCACCTCCGGGGTGGGCTTTGCCGATTCCACCCCCACCTGCTCGAAGCCGAGCGCCGGGACGGCCGCCCGGGTCCGAACCCACCACTCCTCGAAGTGGATCAGCCCATCCGCGACCCGCACGTGCGTCTCCACCGGCTGATCGCTCATCGGCAGCAGGGTCACGCCGAGCGGCCAGCGCGCGGCGAGCCGCTGGGTCGCCGCGGTGAGGCTCAGCCCGTCGCGCAGCAGGCTGGTGCGGGCCAGGTGTGTGCCGAGATCCAGGTCGCCGAGCGTGAACCAGGGCCAACCGAGCCCGTATGCCGCCAACTCCGCCGACACCCGTTCGCTCTCACCCGCGCGTCCCCAGCCGCGGTCGGTGTCGTTCACGCCGGCCAGCGCGTACATGATCGAGTCGAGGTCGGGGCAGACCCGCACCCCGGTCAGCCACAGGTCGTCGCCGGTGTTGACGACAACGCGGATGTCGGCATCCGGCATCGCGTGCCGCACGCCGCGCACGAACTTGGCGCCGCCGACGCCGCCGGCCAGCACAGTGATTCTGACGGGTCCAGCGATCACGAGTCCTCCTCGGGGGCGAATGCGATGACCGGTCGCCCGGTCCCGGGGTGCTGCAGCACGGTGGCCTGCACCCCGTACACGTCGTGGATGATCGGGGCGGTCAGCACCTCGCCGGGGGAGCCCGCGGCGACCACCCGTCCGTCGGCGAGTACGACGACGTGGTCGGCGTAGGTGGCGGCGAGGGTCAGGTCGTGCAGTGCAGCGACCACGGTCACCGAGTTCCGCGCCATCCGACGCAGCAGCGCCAGCGTCGACAATTGGGCGCGGATGTCGAGATGGTTCGTCGGCTCGTCGAGCAGCATCAGCTGAGGCTGCTGCGCGAGCGCCCGCGCCAGGTGCACCCTCTGCCGCTCACCGCCGGACAACGAATCGAACAGCCGATCGGCGAAGCCATCCATCCCCACCGTGGCCAGCGCCTCCGTCACCACCGCGCCATCATCACCGGCGGATGCAGCGAGCATCGGCCGATGCGGAGTCCTGCCGAGCTCGACCGCGTCCCGCACACTCAGGCTGGACTCGGCGCTGAGCTCCTGCTCTACCACCGCAACCAGGCGCGCGCGGGCACGCCGGCCGAGCTGCAGCAGGTCGTCGCGGTCGAACCGCACGCTGCCGGCCGACAGCGGCAGCAGCCCCGCCACCCCGCGCAACAGCGTGGTCTTGCCGGCACCGTTCGGACCGACGAGCGCGGTCACCGAACCTCCCGGTGCGGTCAGGTCGACGCCATCGATGATGCTGCGGCCGCCGAGGCTCATCCGCACCCCGCGCAGGGCAAGGCCGATCGAACCAGCGCTCATCGAGTGCTCCGCCTCGCCAGCAGCGCCGCGAACACCGGAGCGCCCACGATTGCCGTGACGATGCCCACCGGCAACTCCCGCGGGTCGAACAGGGTGCGCGCCACGGTATCGGCCCAGATCAGCACGATCGCGCCGGTCAGCGCCACCAGCGGCAGCAGCAGCCGATGCCGTGCCCCGGTGAGCAACCGCACCGCGTGCGGCAGAACCAGTCCGATGAAGCCGATAGAGCCGCTCACCGACACCATCGCGCCGGTGAGCAGGGCGGTCACCGCCAGCAGCGTCCACCGGGTGGCCGCCACATTCACACCCAGGGCGGCCGCCGTGGTGTCGCCGAACGCGAACGCGTCGAGCAGCCGACCACTGAACAGCACCGGCACGCCGATGACCAGCACCGCCGTGCCGGCGATCGCAACCGTGGTCCAGTCCGACCCGCTCAGCGAGCCGAGCAGCCAGTTCAGGATCTCACGGAACGAATCGCCCTGCGCCGACCAGAAGATCACGAAGCTCGTCAGCGCTGCCGCGAGCGCCGACACGGCGACACCGGCGAGCACCGTGCGCGTCGGGGTGAGGACGCCGGATGCGCCGGCCAGCAGCAGCGTAGCCAGCAGCGCGGCCAACGCCCCCACAAACGCGGCGATCGGCAGCAGCACGCCGAGCCCGAGCAGCAGCACGCTGACCGCGCCAAGCGACGCCCCGGACGACAGGCCCAGCAGATACGGGTCGGCCAAAGGGTTGCGGGTGAGCGCTTGCATCACAGCCCCGCTCAGCGCCAGGCCCGCGCCCACCGCCGCCGCCGTGAGCACGCGCGGCAAGCGCAGCTCCCAGACGATCCCGTCGCGCAACACACTGAGCGGGCTGTCGCCCAGCCCGAGGTGGGCGGCCACACTCGCGAACACGTCGGCCGGGCGGATGTCGGCGGCGCCGAAGCAGATCGCGGCGACAATCGACGCCACGAGCAACGCGCTCAGCAGCACGCCCCAACCCCAGGGCGAGGCCCGGCGCCGGCCGGTGGCGGGCCTGTGCTGTGTCGTGTCCGTCATCTGGTTAGCGGGCATCCAGCGCGGCCAGCTGGTCGAGGATCGAGGCCACCGCCTCCACATTCCGCACCCCGGCCTCACCGGCCGCGAACGGCACCGTGATGAACCGCCGCTCGGCCACCGCGTCCAGTTGCGCGGTCACCGGATTGGCGGTGAGCATCTCGATCTTCGACGCGGCCGTGTTCCAGCTCGCGTCCACCAGCACGATCACGTCGGGGTTGGCATCGATGATCGACTCCCAGCCGAGCGAGGCCCAGGTGTCGTTGACGTCGGCGGCCACGTTCGTGAGCCCTGCGGCATCCAGCATCATCTGGGGTGCGCCGATGCCCGCCCCGACATACGGGGTGTCCGTGCCCGAGGAGTACCAGAGCGCGGTCAGGCCGTCGGTCGAGGGCGACAGCGCTTCGAGCGCCCCCTGCTGCTCGGCCACCAGCTCCTCGGCCGCGTCTTCGGCGCCGAACACGGTGCCGGCCTCACGGATCTCGTCGAAGACCAGGTCGAAGGTGAGCTTCTCCGGCTTGTACCCGGGCTCCTTGCAGGCGGAGGGGGACACATAGCTGCCGATACCGAGCGATGCGAGAGCGTCCCGTTCGCCCGCGGTGTCGGACTTCAGGTTCGACTCCCAGCCGGCGTAGATGAAGTCGGGTTCGAGATCGAGCACCGCCTCCTGGGCGGGAGCGAAGTCACTGATCACCGGGATGTCGGCCGCCTCGACTGCCCACTGGTCGGGCACTGGGCCGTCGGGGAAGGCCGTGCCGATGATCCGGTCGCCGAGCCCCAGGGCCAACAGCATCTCGGTCGTCGAGGACTTGATGGTGAGGATGCGCTCGGCGGGGCGCTCCACCGTCAGTTCGAAGCCGCAGTTGTCGATGGTCACCGGCACGGATGGGGTTGATGAGGTGGCCGGGCTCGAGGCTGGTGCCGTCGAGGCCGAACACCCGGTCAGGGCTACCGCGACGACCGCGAGAGAGAGCAGGGCATGGGGACGACGGGACACAGGACTCCTTGTGGCTGGCTACGAATAGTCCGCGGGCTCAAGCTGCCGCGAACTCGAACCAGCTGCTTCAGCGCGAAGTCAGCGCACCGTGCCATACCGGCGCGGGGGTCGAGGTAAGGGATACGTTACTCGGTATGTGCATGATCCGCGGTAGCGCAGGGCTTGTAGAGCCGCGTCGCCACGTCTAGGTTTACGCCAACGTCATATGCCGAACTGACTGAGAAATCTTTACGGCGCATGATGACAGAACTAACAACGAGGTTTGTTCTGAAACAAGCATCTGGCACGGTGTGACTGTTTGCCGGGGGCCCTGAGCGCGGAGGCAACATGACGGTTGTACGAGCAGCGATCACCCAGACCACCTGGACCGGCGACAAGGAGTCGATGATCCAGAAGCACGAGCAGTTCGCGCGCGACGCGGCCGCCCAGGGTGCTCAAGTCATCTGCTTCCAGGAACTGTTCTACGGACCGTACTTCGGTATCACCGAAGACCCCAAGTACTACGAGTATGCCGAGCCGGCAGACGGGCCGATCGTGCAGCGATTCGCGAAACTCGCCAAGGAACTGGGCATGGTCATGGTGCTGCCGATCTACGAGGAGGACCAGCCAGGCGTCTACTACAACACCGCGGTGGTCGTCGACTCCGACGGCAGCATCCTCGGCAAGTACCGCAAGCACCACATCCCCAACCTCGACAAGTTCTGGGAGAAGTTCTACTTCCGGCCGGGCAACCTCGGCTACCCGGTGTTCAAGACAGCCGTCGGTCCAATCGGCGTGTACATCTGTTACGACCGGCATTTCCCAGAGGGATGGCGCGAACTCGGGCTGAATGGCGCCCAGATCGTCTTCAACCCGAATGCCACCAAGCCAGGGCTCTCGAACCGGCTCTGGCAGCTCGAGCAGCCGGCCGCGGCGGCCGCGAACGGCTATTTCGTGGCAGCCCCGAACCGCGTCGGAACCGAGGACAACGAGTACGGCGACCTCGCCGTGAATTTCTACGGTTCGAGCCAGTTCGTCGATCCGCAGGGCAACCTCGTGGGCGAGTACGGCAGCGACAGTGACGAGGAAGTGGTCATCCGCGACCTCGACCTCGACATGATCCGGAAGGTGCGCAACAACTGGCAGTTCTATCGCGACCGCCGCCCCGAGTCCTACACGTCGATCCCGAAGCCGTAAAGAAGCCGGATAGGGGAATGACCGTGAAGACTCTTATCAAGAACGGCACCGTCGTCAACGCCACCGGAACTGCAGCCGCCGACATCCTGATCGACGGCGGCACCATCGCCGCCGTGCTGGCGCCCGGATCCACCCTGCTCGGCTTCGACGTGGAGAACAACGTCGACACCGTGATCGACGCCAACGGCAAGTACGTGATTCCCGGCGGCATCGACGCGCACACCCACATGCAGCTGCCGTTCGGCGGCACCGAGGCATCCGACACCTTCGAGACCGGCACCAGGGCGGCCGCCCACGGCGGAACCACCTCGATCATCGACTTCGCCGTGCAGGTCTACGGCCAGCGCCTCGAAGACGGCCTCGCGGCGTGGCACGAGAAAGCCACCGGCAACTGCGCGATCGACTACGGGTTCCACCAGATCGTCGGGGATGTCACCCCCGACTCGCTCCAGGCGCTGAAGCGCCTGCCCGACGAGGGCATCAGCAGTTACAAGATGTTCATGGCCTACCCGGGAGTGTTCTACTCGGATGACGCGCAGGTCCTGAAGGCGATGCAGGTGGCGCGCGAGGCCGGCATGCTGACGATGATGCACGCCGAGAACGGCCCGGCGATCGACGTGCTCGCCCAGCAGCTGGTCGAACAGGGCAACACCGACCCGTACTACCACGGCATCGCCCGCGCCTGGGAGCTCGAGGAAGAGGCGACGCACCGCGCGATCATGCTCGCGAAGCTCACCGGAGCGCCGCTGTACGTCGTGCACGTGTCGGCGAAGCAGGCAGTTGAACAGATCGCCTGGGCGCGGAACAACGGGCAGAACGTCTTCGGTGAGACCTGTCCGCAGTACCTCTACCTGTCGCTGGAAGACCAGCTCGGGGCATCAAGTGACGAGTGGGGCAAGTTCGAGGGCGCCAAGTGGGTGTGCTCGACGCCCCTGCGGAGCCGCGCCGAGGGTCACCAGGATTCGATGTGGCAGGCGCTTCGCACGAACGACCTGCAGACGGTGTCGACCGACCACTGCCCCTTCTGCATGAAGGACCAGAAGGAGCTCGGACTCGGCGACTTCCGGAAGATCCCGAACGGCATCGGCGGGATCGAGCATCGGATGGACCTGATGTACCAGGGCGTCGTCACCGGGGAGATCACCCTGGAACGCTGGGTGGAGCTCACCAGCACAACACCTGCCCGCATGTTCGGCATGTACGGCAAGAAGGGCGTCATCCAGCCCGGCGCCGACGCCGACATCGTGATCTACGACCCGAACGGGCACACCTCGATCGGGATCGGCAAGACCCACCACATGAACATGGACTACTCCGCCTGGGAGGGCTACGAGATCGACGGTCACGTCGACACCGTGCTGTCCCGCGGCCGCATCATCGTCGACGACAACCAGTACGTCGGACGCAAGGGCGACGGTGAATTCATCAAACGTGGCCTCAACCAGTACCTGATCTAGGGAGAGCCATGGATTTCGGAGTAGTACTGCAGACCAACCCGCCGGCCTCACGCACCGTGCACTTGGCGAAACTCGCCGAGCAGTACGGGTTCACTCACGCCTGGACCTTCGACTCTCACCTGCTCTGGCAGGAGCCGTACGTGATCTACAGCCAGATCCTGGCCGAGACCACGCGCATCACGGTCGGGCCCATGGTCACCAACCCGGCCACCCGCGACTGGACGGTCACCGCGTCGCTGTACGCCACCCTCAACGACATGTACGGCAACCGCACGATCTGCGGCATCGGCCGCGGAGACTCCGCAGTGCGGGTCACCGGCGGCGAGCCCACGACGCTGAAGACACTGCGCGAATCGATCCACATCATCCGCGAGCTGGCGAACAGCAGACCGGTCGAGTACCACGGGTCGACCCTCCAGTTCCCCTGGAGCCGCGGCTCACAGCTGGACATCTGGGTGGCGGCCTACGGACCACTGGCGCTGAAGCTGGCCGGCGAGGTGGGGGACGGCTTCATCCTGCAACTGGCCGACCTCGACATCGCGAGCTGGATGATCAAGACGGTTCGGGATGCCGCCCAGGCGGCGGGCCGCGACCCGATGTCCGTGAAATTCTGCGTGGCCGCCCCGATGTACGTCGGCGACGACCTGCCGCACATGCGCGATCAGACACGCTGGTTCGGCGGCATGGTGGGCAACCACGTCGCCGACATCGTGGCCAAGTACGGAGAGCACGGCGCCGTTCCCGAGGCGCTCACCGACTACATCCGAGGCCGGCAGGACTACGACTACAACGAACACGGCCAGGCCGGGAACGTGCACACCCAGTTCGTGCCAGACGAGATCGTCGACCGGTTCTGCGTGCTCGGCACCGCCGACCAGCACATCGAGAAGCTGAAGGCGCTGAAAGACTTGGGCGTCGACCACTTCGCCGGATACCTGCAGCATGACAATAAAGAGGAGACCCTGCGGGTCTACGGCGAGACCGTGATCCCGACGCTCAGAGAGCACATCGTGGCCAAGGCATGACAGACGTTCAACCGGCATTCGCGCCCATCCCGCCGGCGCTCAGACGGCGGAGATCACCCAAGCGGATACTCTCCGCGTGGGGGTTCGGAGCGCTCGGCGTCCTCTCGCTCGTCGCGGTCTGGGAACTGTACAAGCTGCTCGGCCCCGAGGACGGGGTGGTGATCGGCGACATCCGCGTGCTGCCACGCACCAGCGACCTCGCCATGCCGCACGTCTGGGACATGCTGACGCGACTGGCCGAACCAGTCACCCGGTCGGCGGATGCGCTCCCGCTCTGGGTCGTGGTGGCGCAGGCCGCCCTGGTCACCCTCGGCATCGCCGCGGTCGGCTGGCTGGTCGCGGTCGTGGTCGGCATCGGGCTGGCACTCGTGATGCAACGCTGGCGGATCGCCGAGTGGGGACTGCTGCCCTGGATCGTGCTCAGCCAAACCATCCCGCTCATCGCGTTCGCGCCGGTGGTGCGCAGCTGGGGATCCCGAGTGGAGATCGGCGCGTTTGAATGGCAGGACTGGATGTCGGTGGCGCTGATCGCGTCCTACCTCGCGTTCTTCCCCGTGGCCGTCGGCGCTCTGAAGGGCCTGCAGTCACCGGACGCCATCCACGTCGACCTGATGCACAGCTACGCCACCGGTTGGTGGCGGAGCCTCATCTGGCTGCGCTTCCCGGCGGCGGTGCCCTACCTGCTGCCCGCGCTCCGGCTTGCCGCCGCCAATGCCGTCATCGGCGCGGTGGTCGCCGAGGTCTCGACAGGCCTGCAGGGCGGCATCGGCCGCATCCTCATCCAATACGCCGGACAGGCCAGCGGCGACCCCGAGAAGGCGTGGGGTCCGATCTTCGGATCGATCGTGCTCGGCCTCGTCGCCGCCGGATCGATCGCCATCCTCGGCGCAATACTCAAGAACTACCGACGGGTAGAGGTCAACACGTGACAAGCGAAGCGGTAACCATTACGGATGTCGACAAGACGTTCGAGACCCGGTCAGGCCAGGTATCGGCGCTGCAGGGCATCAACCTCACCGTGGCGGCCGGAGAGTTCGTCTCGTTGATCGGCCCGTCCGGCTGCGGCAAATCGACGCTGATGCGGCTGATTGCCGATCTGGACACGCCCACCAGCGGCACGGTGCAGGTGTTCGGCAAGAGCGCCAGTCATGCCAGGCGCGACCAGGATTACGGCATCGCGTTCCAGCAGGCGGGTCTGCTGCCGTGGCGCACCGTGGCCGGCAACATCGAACTGCCGCTGGCGCTGCACGGGATCGGCTCCCGGCAGCGCAAAGAGCGCGTCGCCGAGCTGATCGACCTGGTCGGGCTCAGCGAGTTCGCCGACCGCTTCCCCGACCAGTTGTCGGGCGGAATGCAGCAGCGCGTGGCGATCGCCCGAGCTCTCGCCGAGAAGCCGGCGCTGCTGCTGATGGACGAGCCATTCGGTGCTCTGGACGAGATGACCAGGGAACGGATGCAGACCGAACTCGTGCGAATCTGCGCCGAGACGAAGGCGGCCGTAGTGTTCGTAACCCACTCCATCCCGGAAGCGGCCTTTCTCTCCGACCGGGTGGTCGTCATGTCGCCACGCCCGGGACGGGTCCAGGAGATCATCCCGATGCGCCTCGGGGCGGCCCGCACCGAGGGGCTGCGTGAAGAGCACGCCTTCTTCGACATGGTCACCGCGGTGCGCGAGGCGCTGCACCAGGGATCGCCGGTCCCAACCGGCCCGCGCGGGATGGAGACCCGCTGATGCGCGCCCTCAGCCCGCGCGCCGAGAACACGACGAGGATCATCGCCCCGGTCGCGGCCGGTGCGCTGGTGCTCGGCGCGTGGCAGCTATTGGTGACCGTCGGCGGTGTCGACGACTACCTGCTGCCCAGCCCGGCGTCGATCATCGACCAGATCGTCGAGTTCTGGCCCTCGATGGTGAGCGCGGCCGTGACCACCGGGCTGAACGCCCTGCTCGGGCTGATCATCGGATCGATGCTCGGCATCCTGTTCGCCCTGCTCGCCTCGCTCACCCGGGTGATCGACTTCATGAGTGCACCGGTGGTCGCTGCGCTCGCCGTGATCCCGATCGTGGCGCTCGCGCCGGTGCTGAATACGATGTTCGGCGCCGACTCGCAGATTGGCCGACAGGCCATCGCCGGCCTCGCCTCGTTCGTGCCGGTGTTCATCAACACGCTGCGCGGACTTCGGCAGACGCTGCCGGTGCACCGCGACCTGATGCGCTCCTACGCCGCCAGCCAGACGCAGGTCATGCGCACGGTCACTCTGCCCACCGCGACGCCGTTCGTCTTCACCGGCATCCGTATCGCGTCATCGCTCGCGGTGATCTCCGCGCTGGTCGCCGAGTACTTCGGCGGTCCGCGCGGCGGGCTCGGCGGCCTGATCTCGACCTCGGCGGCGTCGAGCGCGTACCCGCGCGCCTGGGCGTACGTGGTCGCGGGCATCGTGCTCGGGCTCGCCTTCTACCTCGCCACCCTCGCCCTCGAACGCCTCGTGATGAGGCGGCGAAGCTGACCCACCAACGTCCCCGCGTGCCGGGCGAGGCTACCGCACCAACTGCTCCACCTCGCCAGCACTGCTCCACCTAAACAGCACAGACAGGATGGACTGACATGAAACGCAGCACACGTCGCATAGCGACATTCGGCGCCGTGGGACTCACCGCGGCGCTCCTCCTCGCGGCCTGTTCGCCCACCGCCGACGAACCGACCACCGAGGGCACGAACGGTGAACTCACCGAGGTGAAGCTGCAACTGCAGTGGCTGCCGCAGGGCCAGTTCGCCGGCTACTTCGCCGCCCAGGAGGAGGGGTTCTTCGAGGAGGAGGGGCTGGACGTGGAGATCATCCCGTCCGGCGGCGACATCGTGCCGCAGGACGCCCTCGCCAACGGTGATGTCGACTACGCCATCGCCTGGGTGCCCAAGGTGCTCGGCTCGATCGAGGCTGGCGCGAACGTGACCAACATCGCGCAGATCTTCCAGAAGTCCGGCACCCTGCAGGTGTCCTGGGCCGACTCCGGGATCGAGTCGGTCGCCGACTTCGAGGGCAGGAAGATCGGCTCCTGGGGTTTCGGCAACGAGTGGGAGATCTTTGCGGCGATGGCCGCGGAGGGCCTGGACGCCACCACCGTGGAGATCATCACGCAGGACTTCAACATGAATGCCTTCCTGCAGGGTGACATCGACGCGGCGCAGGCGATGACCTACAACGAGTACGCCCAACTGTTGGAGACGCCGAACCCCGACACGGGGGAGCTGTACCAGCCCGAGGACTTCAACGTGATCAGCTACCAGGACACCGTCGGCGCGATGCTGCAGGACGCGATCTGGGCTGACACCGAGCGGCTGGACAGCGACGAGGAGTACCAGGACACCACGGTGGCCCTGCTGAAGGCCGTCATCAAGGGCTGGGCGTATGCCGCCCAGAATCCTGAGGAAGCGGCCGACATCACCATCGCGGCCGGATCCGGCTGGGGTCCGAGCCACGAGCTGTGGATGGTCAACGAGACCAACAAGCTGATCTGGCCGTCGCCGGACGGCATCGGCGTGATCGATCAGGCGGCGTGGGATGCCACGGTGGCGGCTGCCCTCAGCGCGGTGAACGAGACGGGCGCGAGCCTGATCACCGAGGAACCGCCCGCCACGGCGTTCACGAACGATTACATCCAGCAGGCGCTTGACGCGCTTGAGGGTGAGGACATCGACCTGACCGGGGAGAACTTCGCCCCGATCGAGGTCACCCTCGAAGAGGGCGGCAACTAACCAACACTTGCCCCCGGCGAGACCGTATGGTGTTGCCGGGGGCACCGGCGCCCCCACCGCGCCGCCCGGAACCCCGCAGGGGAGACCGACTGACCGCACGACTGGAGTGTTCATGACCGAATTCGACTTCTCGTCCGTGAGCCGCGAGGATGGCGAACGCACCCTCGACCTCGACCGCTCGCACGTGTTCCATTCCTGGTCGGCGCAGGGCTCGTTGCGCCCGATGGCGATCGCCGGAGGCAAGGGCTCCGTGGTCTGGGACTTCGACGGCAAGGATTACCTTGACTTCTCGAGCCAGCTCGTCAACACGAACATCGGCCACCAGCATCCGGCGGTCATCGACGCCATCAAGCGGCAGGCTGACGTGCTGGCGACCGTGGGGCCCGCTCACGCCAACCGCGCCCGCGGCGAGGCCGCCAGCCGCATCCTCGACAAGCTCGGCGGCAACTTCAGCAAGATCTTCTTCACCAACGGTGGCGCCGATGCCAATGAGAACGCGATGCGGATGGCGCGTCTCACCACCGGCCGCGACAAGGTGCTCAGCATGTACCGCAGCTACCACGGCACCACCGGTGCCGCGATTGTCGCCACCGGCGACTGGCGTCGGGTGCCGAACGAGTATGCGCGCGGCCACGTGCACTTCTTCGGCCCGTTCCCGTACCGGTCCGAGTTCTGGTCCGTCTCGCCGGCGCAAGAGAGCGAGCGGGCGCTGCACCACCTGGAACGGGTGATCCAGGCGGAGGGCGCCGATTCGATCGCGGCGATCCTGATCGAGACGATCCCCGGCACCGCCGGCGTGATCGTGCCGCCGCCCGGATACCTGCCAGGGGTGCGGGAGCTCGCCAACAAATACGGCATCGTGCTCATCCTCGACGAGGTAATGGTCGGCTTCGGCCGAACCGGGGAGTGGTTCGCCTTCCACGCGTTCGATGTGGCACCCGACCTGGTCACCTTCGCCAAGGGCGTGAACTCGGGCTATGTGCCGGTCGGAGGTGTGGCGATCTCGCCGGCCATTGCCGACGTGTTCACCAACCGGGTGTTCCCCGGTGGGCTCACCTATTCCGGACATCCGCTTGCCATGGCCTCGATCATCGGCTCGATCGACGCGATGCAGGACGAGGGCATCATCGAGAACGCCCGGATGATCGGTGAGGAGCACCTGGGGCCGGGGCTCGCCGCGCTGATGGACGCGCATCCGCTGATCGGGGAGGTGCGCGGCAGCGGCGTGTTCTGGGCGCTCGATCTGGTCGACGACCTCGACACGCGCGCACCGGTGTCTGGGGCAGTGATCGGCTGGCTGAAGAAGGAGCTGCTGTCGCTCGGGTTGCTGCCGTTCACGGCGGACAACCGGATCCATGTCGTTCCGCCGTGCGTGGTCACCCCGAACGAGGTGGCGAGAGCGCTCGACATCTACGACCAGGCGTTCACGACCGTGGAGAACTCAATGATCCGTTAGAATTGATCGTTATGCCTGCGTTCAAGAACACTCCTTATACCTTGGCGGTGCACGACATCATGCACCGTCCGGGGCTGATGCGTGAGCACCACCTGTCGATCCCGGCGCCCGAGCAGCTCGGTGACGGAATGGTGTCGGTTAAAGAGGGCGCGAAGGTCGAGCTCGAGGTGCGCCTGGAGGGCCTGCACGACGGCATCCTGGTCTCCACCGAGGTCGACACCGTGGCCACCGGACAGTGCGTGCGCTGCCTGATTGACATCGAACTGCCTGTCCAAGTCGAATTCCAAGAGCTTTTCGCGTATTCTTTCGACGAAGCTTTTGACTACACGGTTCACGATGACCACGTGGATCTTGAACCGGTAGTCAGGGATGCGGTAGTGCTGTCACTGCCGTTCCAGCCGGTCTGCCGGCCGGACTGCCCAGGACTTGACCCGGAAACGGGGGAGCGCCTGGCAGATAATCCGGACAGGAAACCCCGCGATGTGCTTGACCCGAGGTGGTCTGCGCTCGAAGGCTTTCAGGCAGCCGCATCCGAAGACGAAGGCGCTGGAAACAGCGCCGATAGAGAGAAGAGATAAGTAATGGCCGTTCCGAAGCGGAAGCAGTCACGCTCCAACACGCACTCGCGCCGGTCGCAGTGGAAGGCCACGCCCGTGGCGCTGGTGAAGACCATCGAAAACGGCAAGGTCACCTACAGCCTCCCGCACCGCGCCAAGGTCGTTGAAGACTCCGCAGGCACCGCCCTGTTCATGGAGTACAAGGGCCGCAAGGTCGCTGACGTCTAATCCGACGCCACCTCACATCATCGTCGAATCGGCCCGCGCCTGTGTCCTCGTCTTCTAAGCCGGGGGCCAGCCGGGCCGATTTGTTGACTGCGCTGCAGCTGGACATCGACCCGCCGCTGCTCGAGACCGCGCTGACGCATCGTTCGTTCGCGTACGAGAACGGCGGCGTGACACACAACGAGCGCCTGGAGTTTCTCGGCGACTCGATTCTCGGCCAGGCGGTCACGGTGATGCTGTACCGCGAGAACCCGACGCTCGATGAGGGAGACCTTGCCAAGCGCCGGGCCAGCCTCGTCTCGAGCGTCGCCCTCGCCGAAGTCGCTCGGTCGATCAACCTCGGCGAGCACATCCGGCTGGGGCGCGGGGAAGAGCTCACCGGCGGCCGCGACAAGTCGTCGATCCTTGCCGACACCGTCGAGGCGATCATCGGTGCCGCCTATCTTGACCGCGGACCGGATGAGGCAACGGCACTCGTGCTACGGCTGATCAGGCCGTTGCTGTCGAGCCCGGACCGATTCGGTGCCGCCATGGACCCGAAGACCAGCCTGCAGGAACTCGCTGCGCGGCTTGGTCGCGGGATTCCGAGTTACCGGGTCACGAACACCGGACCCGACCACTCGAAGATCTTCCACGCCGAGGTTCTGCTCGGCGATGACGCGATCGCCGGCGGTGATGGCACCAGCAAGAAGCAGGCCGAGATGGCTGCCGCGCTCGACGCGTGGACCCTGCTTCAGCAGACCGTCACGAGCTGAGCCGTGCCAGAACTTCCCGAGGTGGAGGTCGTACGCGCCGGCCTCGATCCCGCTGTCGCGGATGCCGTGATCGAAGCCGTCACCGTGTACGACGAGCGTTCGCTGCGCCGGCACGCCGGCCCGAGTGAGGACTTCGTCGACCGGCTGCACGAGCGCAGCATCCGCGGCGCGGTGCGGCGGGGCAAGTTCCTGTGGCTGCCCCTCTCGCCGCTCCCGTTGGTTGAGGAGCGAGCGCCAGCGAGCGTCTCGAAACCCGAAGCCATCGTCATCCACCTCGGCATGAGCGGGCAGGTGCTGCTGCGCGACCGCAGCCAGCCCGACGACCGTCTGACCCGCATCCGTCTCGACATCGAGCATCCCGGGCACGGCCCGCTGCGCCTCAATTTCGTCGACCAGCGCATCTTCGGTTCGATGGCCATCGATACCCTGCTGCCCACCCCGGACGCAGCTCCCGGCGGATACGGCACCGACGCCCCCGTCGTGCCCAGCCAGGTTGCGCACATCGCCCGAGACCCGCTCGACCCCGCCTTCGACGACGCCGGGTTCTTCGCCACCCTGAAGCGCCGCAACACCAGTATTAAGCGCGCCATGCTCGACCAGACACTGGTCAGTGGCATCGGCAACATCTACGCCGACGAGGCACTCTGGGCGGCCCGCATCCACTACGATCAGCCGGCCGCCGCCCTGAGCCGGGCGCGCGCCAAGCTGCTGCTGGCCGAGGTGCGGATGGTGCTGACCAAGGCCCTCGCCGAGGGCGGAACCAGCTTCGACGCGCAGTACGTGAACGTGAACGGGGCATCCGGATACTTCTCGCACTCGCTGAACGCCTATGGGCAGCAGGGTAAACCGTGTCCGCGCTGCGGGCGGCCGATCCGGCGGGAGCAGTTCATGAACCGCGGCTCCCACTTCTGCCCCTTCTGCCAGCGGCTGCGCTGAGCGTCTGAGGGCCGCACCCGGCGGCGCTCTCCGTGCCAGAATCGACGGGTGAGAGGCGTCGTGTTCGTGCTGTTGGCTGCGGTCTGCTTCGGCACGACGGGCACCGCGCAAGCGCTCGGCCCTGACGCCTCTGCGACATCCCTTGGCGCAGTTCGCATCGTCATAGGGGGAGGGGCACTCGCCCTCGTCGCCTGGCTGACCATGCTCGCCAGCCCGAAGCCTCATCACACGCGAACCCGACGTCGCGGACCGGCCTGGCCCATCGTCGTCGCGGGCGCCGCGGGCATCGTCGCGTATCAGCCGGCATTCTTCTTCGGAACCGCCGAGAACGGTGTCGCGATCGGCACCGTGGTCGCGCTCGGCTCCGCGCCGGTAATCACGGGCGCCCTCGACTGGGCGCTGAACCGCCGCTATCCCGGCACGCCATGGCTGATCGCCACCGCGATCGCAGCGGTCGGTGTGGCGCTGCTCGGCGGGGTGCTCGAGGCCGGGGCATCCGGAATCAGCCCTGCAGGACTCGCCGGCTCGATCGGCGCCGGCGCCTCCTACGCCGTGTACACCCTCGCGGGGAAGGCGCTGCTCGAGCGAGGCTGGGGAGCGGATGCCTCGATGGGCGCCGTCTTCGGCGGGGCGGCGTTGGCCAGCCTGCCGATCCTGCTGTTCTCCGACCTCGCCTGGCTGGGCACGCCGGAGGGCCTGCTGATGGCTCTGTGGCTTGGCCTGATCACCACGACGCTCGGTTATGTGCTGTTCGGGCGTGGGCTCGCGACGTTGTCCGCGCCCACAGTGTCGACTCTCACTCTCGCCGAACCGCTCACCGCGAGCCTGCTCGCGCTGCTCGTGCTCAATGAGCAGCTCAGTGCGAGCGGGGTGGCCGGTTTTATCGTGCTGGCCGCGGCGCTTGTCGTGCTGAGCGCCGCGTCGGTTCGGCGTCCGGCCGGTCGGGTCGAGCCATCGTTGGCCGACCAGAGCGGTGCACCGAGCAAGCAGCCCGACGCGGTGGATTGAGCCAGCCGCGCGACATCCGCGCGCTCTGAGCGATGTTGAGCGCGCTCAGCGGTATCCGGTGGTGTCGGCAGGCTTCCCGGTGTCCTGGACTTCCAGGATGTCAGCCGAAGTCCGCAGGCTAGACCGAGCCCATCAGCCATCAGCCATCAGCCGTCAGGCGAACACGCTCAGAACGGCAGGGCCGCGTAAGCCTCGGTAAGCCACGGCATCGCCAGCGCAACCGTCGGGATCAGCAGCACGGCAGCGGCACCGGCATACATCGCCGCGGCAAGCCGGCGCCGCGGCTGGCTCATAGCCGGGACTGGCGCCCGAAGGCGCTCGATCCGGGAACTCGCGGTGGCGTCATCCCCAATCGTCATCGCCGAGATCGCGCCAACGACCACATTCCGGCCATGCTGCCGGGCGGCATTATCGTCGGCCGCCATCTCAAGCAGCTGGTGCACCGAGTCGAGGGCGATCTGGCTGCGCACCCAGCGCGGGAACGCCGCGTGCAGCGCGGTGAACGCCTCAATAACGAGATCGTGCCGGCTCCGCAGGTGCGCGCGCTCATGCGCGACGACGGCATCAACCTGCGCGGGTGTCAGCAGTTCGGTCGTGCCGGTCGAGATCACCACGCGAGCACGCCGGCCGGGAACGCAGTAGGCCACGGGGTGGGCGCTGTCCAGGATGCGCAGGTCCAGATTGTGGGTTGCGGAATCGTGCGAAAGCAGGTCCACCAGATCGCGGTGCCGCTGCCGCCGGCGGCGCGTGCTGATCGCGAGCTTGCCGAGCGAGAAGATCAGCCGCAGCACGATGGTGCCGGCCATGATCGCGGCGATGGTCGCGGCTGCAATCAGGTCAGGGCCAAACTCCAGCTCGTCTTGCGCAGCTTGAAGCCGGATGAACTCTTCGGGCAGCGCAAGCACGCTGCCGATGCCGGCGAGCACTGCGGCGACGGCGATCGCCTGCCAGAGCACGACGGCCGCGTGCGGTGCGCGAGCGGTCCAGCGCGCCCGGCCGAGCAAGTCCGGAATCGGCCCTGCCAGCAGCAAGGCGAGTGCGGCGAGCCAGGCTCCGGTCACAGCGCGCGGTCTGCGCCCTGGCGCAGGGCTTCCTGAATCGCCTCGGCCTCACGCTTGCCGACCCGGCCGACGAAGTGCTGCAGGGCGGCCAGACGGGCGCCGGGGTCGCCGACGTCTCCCAAGGCATCGAGCATCAGCTCGGCGGCCATCTCTTCTCGACTGCTCGCAGCGGTGTAGAGGTAGGCGCGACCACTGCGCTCCTGCCGAACGACACCCTTGCGAGCGAGGCGATCGAGCACCGTCATCACGGTGGTGTAGGCCAGTGCGCGGTTCGCGGCGAGGCGTTCATGAACCTCGCGCACCGTCAGCGGGGCGTCGGATGCCCACAGCTGGCGCATGACGTCATTTTCGAGTTCGCCCAATCCCATGCGCGCCACTCTACGCCATCCCACGTACTACAGACTTGCGTACTACGTATGGTAGTAATTACTACGTAACGTCGTAGAGCGACTGGAGGCCACGTGGAACTGGATGTCACTGACCTGTCTCGACTGCAATTCGCGGTCGTGACGATCTACCACTACTTCTTTGTGCCGCTGTCTATCAGCCTGGCGTCGATCACCGCGGTCATGCAGACCGTGTGGTTGCGCACCGGCCGCGAGGAGTACAAGGCGCTCACCCTGTTCCTCGGCAGGGTGCTTCTGGTCACCTTCGCCGTAGGTGTCGTCACCGGTCTCGTGCAGGAGTTCCAGTTCGGCCTCGCTTGGAGTGACTTCGCCCGTTTCTACGGCGACGTTTTCGGCCCCACCCTCGCCATGGAGGGCATGCTCGCCTTCTTCCTCGAGGCCACCTTCCTCGGCCTCTGGTACTTCGGCTGGAACCGGCTGCCCGCGAAGATCCACCTCGCCACGATCTGGATCGTGGCGCTCGGCACCATCCTGTCGGCGTTCATCATCCTCGCCGCGAACTCGTTCATGCAGAGCCCCGTCGCCTACACGGTCAACGAGGAGACCGGCCGCGCAGAACTGAGCAACTTCTTCGACCTGATGACCAACGAGGTCAACCTGGCCGCGTTCCCGCACACCGCCGCGGGCGCAGCGATGGCCGGCGGCGCGCTCGTGCTCGCCTTCGGCATGTGGCGCGCGTGGGGTAAGAACCAGGTGACGGATGTCACGGAGCGAGCTGCCTGGCGCAAGCTCGCCCGCGTCGGAGCCTGGGTCACCCTGGCTGGCGCCGCTGCGGTCTCGCTCACCGGCGACATCCTCGGCAAGGTCATCACGAAGGTGCAGCCGATGAAGATGGCCGCCGCGGAGGGCCTGTACGAGACACAGACCGGGGCACCGTTCTCCATCTTCGCCCTGTCCTGGTCGCCCGACGAGGAACCGTTCTTCTCTCTCGACATCCCCTACATGCTCTCGATCCTCGCGATGGGCGACCCGAACGCACCCGTGCAGGGCCTCGATAACCTGCAGGCGCAGTACACCGAGCTGTACGGCCCAGGCGACTACATGCCGCTGATTCCGATGGCGTACTGGACCTTCCGGCTGATGGTCGGTGTGGGCATGCTCGCCGCGCTGCTCGCGCTCGTCTTCCTCTGGTTCACCCGCAAGGGCAGCCACCTGGACCGCTCCAACTGGATGCACCGCATGCTCATGCTGACCGTGCCGGTGCTGCCCGTGCTGCCGCTCGCCGCCAACAGCTTCGGCTGGATCTTCTCGGAGAGCGCCCGCCAGCCGTGGTTGGTGTTCGGGTTGTTCCACACCGAGGACGGTGTCTCGCCGGGGCTCACAGCACCCGAAGTGCTGCTGTCGATCGCCGGCTTCACCGTGGTTTACGGCATCCTCGCGGTGATCTGGACTCGCCTGGTGCTGCACCTCGGCCGCCAGCCGCTCGCGCTGGAGATCGGCGGCGTGCGCGACGACGACTCCAGCAGCGGTGCCGACACCGACAGCGGTGCGGACACCGCGCCCGTCTCCGACACGGACGCAGGCGTCCCCGACTCCCGGCGCCAGAGCGCGCCCTCGTTCTGACGGAAGGCACTGCCATGGACCTCACAATCATCTGGATCGCGCTGACGATCGTCTGCTGGGTGCTGTTCTTCGTGCTCGAGGGCTTCGACTTCGGCGTCGGCATGCTGTCGCCGCTGCTCGGCCGTGACGAGCACCAGCGGTCGGCCGCCATCCGCACCATCGGACCGCTCTGGGACGGCAACGAGGTGTGGCTGGTCGCCGCGGTCGGCGTGACCTTCGCCGCGTTCCCCGACTGGTATGCCGCGCTGATGTCGGGGCTCTACCTGCCAATGGTCCTGGTGCTGCTCGCCCTGGCGACGCGCGGCGTGGCCATCGAATTCCGCAGCAAGAACGAGAGCGCAAGCTGGCGTCGCCGGGCGGATGTCGCATTGGCGCTGTCATCCGCGGCCGCCGCACTCGGCTTCGGCGCCATCATCGGCGCGATGGTCGGCGGGCTCGCGATCAACGACGTCGGTGAGGTCATGGCCGAGGCCAACGGGCTCACCCGCAGCATCGCTCCACTGCTCACGCCCGGCGCGATCATCGGTGCACTGGCCAGCCTGGTCAGCTCCCTCGCACTCGCTGCCACCTTCCTTGCGCTGCGCACCACCGGACCGGTGCGGGAGCGCGCCACCAAGCTCGCCCCCGCGCTGCTCGTGGTGCTCGCCGTCGCTGCCCTGGCCGCAGCGATCGCGCTCATGGTTGGCGGACTCGTGCCGCAGGCCGCGCTGCTCGCCGTTGTGGCGCTGCTGCTCGCCGCGGGCGTGGTCATCGTCCGACGCGGCCGCGAAGCCCTCGGCTTCACCCTGGCCAGCGCAGCAACCGCGCTGACCGTGGTGACCGCGCTCAGCGCACAGCTGCCGGTCGTGCTCCCGTCGACCCTGAACGACGCTTTCTCAATCACCGTGCAGAGCGCGGCCGCCAGCGACTACGCCCTCCAGGTGATCAGCATCGGCGCGCTCTGCATCCTGCCCGGCGTGCTGCTCTACCAGGCCTGGTCGTACTGGGTGTTCCGCAAGCGAGTGGCTAGCGAGCGCGTCGCGTCGTGAGTGGGCAGCAGCGGGGTCCGGTCGACCGGCGCCTGCTCCGCCACGCGCGGGGCGCCCGGGTCGACATCGGGATGATCGGCGCCTTCGAGGTGCTCGGCGCTCTGGCGAGCATCGCGCTGCTCGTTGCCGTGTCGCTTTTCGTCGCCGCAGTGATCGAGCAGCCCGGCACTGTTCCGGTCGGGCCGCTCACGGTGGTCGCGGTCAGCCTCACGCTGCAGGCGCTGCTCAGCTGGCTGAAGAGCGTCGCCACCGAGCGGGCGGCCACCCGGGTTGTGGCCGGGGTGCGCAGTGAGCTGCTCGAGGCCGCCTCCCGGCGCGGACCCGCCTGGCTCGCCGGCTGGGTCGGCAGCGAAGGCGCCGGCGGCGCGAGCGGATTCGCCGCGCTGCTCGGCACCGGGCTAGCCGCACTGCGACCGTGGTTCACCGCGTACCTGCCATCCCTCGTGGCCGCGGCCGTGCTGCCGGCGGCGGTGCTGCTCGTGCTCGCCGTCGTCGACATCAGCTCGGCGATCACCGTCGCGCTCACCCTGCCGCTGGTACCCATCTTCGCGATCCTCGTCGGCTGGGCCACCCAGAAGCGCGCCAACCAGCAATGGGAATCGGGTCAGGCGCTGGCCGGACACTTCCTCGACGTGGTGAAGGGCCTGCCGACGCTGCGGCTGTTCGGCCGAGCCTCCCGCCAGGGGCGCTCGGTGGCCGCCGTCACCGAGCGGTATCGCGGTTCCACCATGCGCGTGCTCGTGCTCGCATTCCTGTCCTCCACCGCACTCCAACTGGTCGCCACCATCTCGGTGGGACTCGTCGCGGTGAACGCCGGCCTGCGCCTGGCCGCCGGCGATATGGATCTGTTCCCTGCCCTCGCCGCCATCCTGCTCGCTCCCGAGGCTTACCGGCCGCTCCGCGAGGTCGGCGCGCGATTCCACGACAGCGCCGACGCCAGCGCCATCGCCGACCGCATCGACGAAATCAGCACTGTCGAGATTGGTGCTGCCGACATCCGTGCCGCCAAAGTCGGTACTGCCAGAACCAACACGGCGGATGCCGGCGCGGACGTAGCCACGACGACGGTAACCGCCGCCGCGGTCCGCGAGCGAAGCGCCGGCGTCTCGGCGCGCGGAGTGGTCGTGCGCTACCCCGGTCGCGGTCGCCCGGCCCTCAGCCTCAGCGCGCTCACCGTGTTCCCCGGCGAGTTCGTCGCCATCACCGGGCCATCCGGCGCAGGCAAGACCACCCTGTTGCGGGTGCTCGCCGGTGTGCAGGAACCCGCCGAAGGACGGGTCACCGCACCGCCCGCGTTCTACCTGCCGCAGCATCCCCGGTTCCCTCATGCGCGCACCGTCGCCGACGCCCTCGGCGACTCGGACCCGCAGCGGATGCTGCAGGCGCTCGACACCGTCGGACTGGCGTCGGAGCTGCCGGACGGCCTCGCCACCCCGCTCGGCGAAGCCGCTCAGGGGCTCTCCGCCGGCCAACGGCAGCGGCTCGCGCTGGCCCGCAGCCTGCTCGATGCCGACCAGGCTCCCTCTCTGCTGCTGCTCGACGAGCCGACCGCTCACCTCGACAACACCTCCGAAATGCGCGTGATTGACCGGCTGAACGCCCTCGTCGCGCACGGGACCACGGTCATCGCCGTTGCGCACCGTCCGGCCCTGATCGACGCCGCCGATCGCACCGTGCCGGTCACGTCGGCGCCCGCCGAATCCGGCACGGCACCCGTGCGCCGCACCGCCGAGAAGCAGGCCGCCGCTGGACCGCTCGCGACCGTGCGCGCCCGATGGGACCGGCTCTCCGGCGGTGCCCGACTGGTCAGCGCCGCCGTGCTGGGCGGCGCCGCGTTCCTCACCGGAACCACTCTCACCGCGGCTGCCGCCTGGATGATCGTGCGCGCCGACGACCAGCCGCCGGTGCTCACCCTCTCGGTCGCGGTCGTGATAGTGCGGGGAAGCGCCATCCTGAAGCCGCTGCTGCGCTACTTCGAACGCCTTGCCTCGCACGACCTGGCGCTGGGACGGCTGGCGCGCTGGCGGGCCGAGCTCGTCGAGGCGCTCGCCATCCGACTGCCCGGCGCGCTCACCGCCCGCCGTGGCGACCTGCTCACCCGCCTGGTGACCGACGTCGACACGCGGCTCGACGGCACCCTGCGCGGCGGGCTGCCGCTCGCGGGCAGCCTGCTCGCGGTGCTCGTCGCCGCTGGCGCCGGGATCACCGTGCTGCCCGCGCTGCTGCCGGTCGTGATCGGCCTCATCGTCGCCGTCGTGCTCGCGCCGCTGGTTGCGGTCATGGTCGATCGGGCAAGCCACCGGAGTCTCGACCCGCTGCGCGACACCCTCGCCGACGCGCTGGTCGAGTCGACCGACGGGCTCGAGGAGCTCGCCGCGCGCGGCGAAGTACGCAACATCCCGGAGCGGCGGTCGCGGCAGCTGGCCCGCGCCGAGCTCCGCTCCGCCTGGGGTGGCGGAGTCGGCGACGCGATCGCCCGTGCCGGAATCGCCATCACCGTGATCGGCACCATCGGCGTGGCCGGTGTCGCGTTCTCGCAGGGCCAGATCAGCCCCGAGCTGTTCGGCATTCTCGCGCTCGCCTCCCTCACCCTCGTCGAGCCGCTGCTCGCCGTGGTGCCCGCGGTGCTCGCCATCCGCCGGGGACGCGCCGCCACCGCACGCCTGGCCGCGGCCGTCGCGCTGCCGCCCGCCGCGACCGAGCCGGAGCCTGCGCCCGCCACCGAGCCTGAGTCCGCCACCGCTCCCGAGCTGGCACCGAGCGCCGCACCTTCGCCCGAGCGCCGCGGCGAAAACCACGGCGCTCACGCGAAACCGCGGCGCTCGCCCGAGTTGCGCTTCGAGCAGGTCACCGCCGGCTGGGGCGACGCGCGAGCTCTCCACGACCTCGACCTCATCCTGGAAGCGGGGGAGCAGGTCGCGATCCTCGGCGCCTCGGGCAGCGGCAAGTCAACACTGGCCGCGGTAGCCCTCCGACTGCTCGACCCGGCGGCCGGAACGGTCACCCTCGACGGCACGCCGGCGTCCACGCTGCCCGGCGACGAGGTGCGCACCAGCATCACCGCCCTCGGCGAGTACGACCACGTGTTCGCCAGCACCCTGCGCGAGAACCTGCTGTTCGCCGCTCCGGGCTGCGACGACCGCGACCTCACGACGGCACTCGGCCGCGCCGGCCTTGGCGACTGGCTCACCGAGCTGCCCGCCGGGCTGGACACCTGGCTGGACTCGGGCGGGCTCACCCTGTCCGGCGGGGAACGGCGCCGGCTGGCTCTCGCCCGCGCACTGCTGCGGGACGCCGACATCCTGATCCTCGACGAACCGACCGAAAGCCTGGACGCGCCCACCGCCGAGGCGCTGATGGCCGACGTGCTCGATGAGGCCAGGGAGTCCGCCCGCTCCGTGCTGCTGGTCACTCACCGCACCGAGGGACTCGACCGGGTCGACCGGGTGCTGCGGCTCGACGGCGGCCGGCTGGTCGATGCGACCGTGGATCCCGCGCTCATCGTGCGCTAATCAGGAGTTCCGCGCGAGCTCCAGTGCTCCCTCGTCCCACCACTGACCGGCCTCCGGGCCGCCGTTGCAGGTGCCGTCGCTGAGCCCCGGGTGCTTGACCCAGAGCAGCGCGTCGAGCTTGGTGCTGCCATCGGTGGCGTGCGGCGCCTCACCGAGGCCGGCGCCGGACGGGTTGCACCAGGTGCCCTGCCATCCTGTGCCGTTGCGGGAGATGTCGGTGACGAAGTGCTTGCCGCCGAGCAGCGCGCTGAGTGCCTCGCCGTATTCCTGCTCCGCATCGGCGGGGTAGAAGTTCGACACGTTGGTGAAGAATCCGCGGGCCATGCCCACCCCGGCCGCGGTCAGCCGGTCAGCCATCACCGCTTCGGCGATCCAGTAGTTGTTGCCGCCGTCGAGATACACGGTGAGGCCGGCGTCGGTGAGGATCTGAACGGCGTCGCGCAGCAGCGCGGGCCGGGTGTCGACCTCGGTGGTGCACTTGTCGGCGCTCAGCATCGCCAGGGAGTCAGGCTCGAGCAGCACCACCGCCTGGCTGCCGCGCATGGTGTCGGCGATCGTGCGCGTCCAGTCGAGGTAGTCCTCGGATTCGAAACCGCCCCTCGAATACCCGCCGCAGTCCCGGTTCGGGATGGCGTAGTTCACGAACACCGGCGTCGTGCCCTGCTCGGCCGCGGCATCCAAGTTGCGGGTGATCACGCGCTCCAAGAGGTCCGACTCGTACCAGTCGCCCAACCAGATCGCTGTCGGCTGGCTGCTGATTTCTCGCAGCAGATTGGCCTGGCTGTGCTTGCCCTGCGCCTCGAACCGGGCGACGGCCTGTTCGGCCGCAGTGTCCGGCTCCAGGTACAGCCCGCCCGCGTACAGCTCCGGCGCGGTCGCCGTCAGCGGGTCGGGGGTCTCCGCCGCGGCATTGGCGCCCGGCAGCGACACGAACGCTGCCGCGGCGAGCAGCAGAATCGAGGTGGTGGACAACGCAACGCGCAGAAAAGAAGTCATGGTGCAGGTCCTGGGAACACGGCAAGCGGGGGCGCTGCCGCTGATGCGGCGCCTCTCACAACCGGCCGTTATCCACGATTCCAGCGCCCGTCACTTCTCGGCAGCCTCCGAACGGGGGGAATGTCTACCCCAAAACGGGGAGCGACGTCAGCGGTATGTGAGCGTTTTCTGCCAGGCCGCCTCGACCGCGACCGGCACGAACCCGAGCGCCTCGTTCACATTCAGCATCGGCCGGTTCTCCTCGGCATTGCCGGTGAGGACCGACGGATGCCCCGGATGCGTCTCCTCGAGGAACAGCAGGTTCGCGGCCTTCATCCACATGCCGAGGCGATGCCCGCGATGCTCCCGCAGCACCAGCGTGTCGCCCTGATCCACCGGCCGGTCAAGCTCCGCGGGGACGGTCAGCTCGGTGAAGCCGGCGAGGGTGCCGGATGCCATGTGCTCGGCCACCACGGTCAGGGTCACCCGCGGGCTCTGCTCGGCGGCCGCATCGAAGGCGCGCAGCCGCTCGACGGTCCACTCATCCTCCTCGGCATCCATCTCACCGCTCGGAGCATCCGTGCTCATCCGTTGCCGCAGCATCGCCATGTCGGCCTGCCACTCCGGCGGTGTCGCGCCGACCCAGCGCAGCAGGCGGTACGCGGAACCCGCCGCGGTACCCGCCTCGGCGAGCCGCGCATCCCGGTCCGGTGCGGTGACCGGTAAGGGCAGCCGGCTGATCCGCAGCACCTGCCCGAGCCGGAACCCCCGCCCGAGAAGGAACCGCGTGGCATCCGAATCCGCCGGCACCGTACCGAAGCCGGTGGGGGAGTGCAGGGCAGGCCCGGTCGGCACCGGATGCAGCGCCCACGTCTGCAATACGGTTCGGCCGTCATTCTCCGCGGCGGACACCAGGGCGTCGAGCAGCGCCGAACCGATGCCGCGACGGCGGTACTCGGCAAGCACGTCGATCTCCATCTCGGCGGTGTGGGTGCCCTCGGTGGGCAGCGGCCGGTAGATGGCCAGCGCCGCGACCCTCCCCTCGACACGGGCCACCCACAGGCGTTTCGGCTCGAGCGGGTTCTGCCAGTCCGGAAGCTCCTCCGCCGCCGTCCAGACGAACTCGCGATTGCCGATGATGCCCGTCAGGACGTCGCCGACCACCTCGATCGCGGCTCGGAAATCGGCCGCGTCGGCGGCGTCGAGCGTTGTCGGGATCGCCGCCTCGTCGATCTGGAACTGGGTCATGGTCGTGGCTCCCACCATCGATGCCTGGCCGTCGCGACCACATGCTACCCGGCGGCACCGGCAGCGCACGAGATCGGCACGACGACGGCGCGGCCGCTCGTCCAGCGCGCCAACCGGGGTGACATGCCGCGGTCCGGTACCGTAGTCCCAGTATTTGCAGGCGAACGAAGGCGGCCACGTGTACTTGAAGAGCCTGACCCTGAAGGGGTTCAAGTCCTTCGCACAGCCGACCACCTTCGCCTTCGAACAGGGCGTCACCTGCGTGGTCGGCCCCAACGGCTCCGGCAAGAGCAACGTGGTCGACGCCCTCGCCTGGGTGATGGGCGAGCAGGGCGCCAAGACACTGCGCGGCGGCAAGATGGAAGACGTCATCTTCGCCGGCACCTCCACCCGCGGGCCGCTCGGCCGGGCCGAGGTGACGCTGACCATTGACAACACGGATGGCGCGCTGCCGATCGAGTACACCGAGGTGACGATCAGCCGCACGCTGTTCCGCAACGGCGGCTCCGAATACGCCATCAACGGCGAGAACTGCCGACTGCTCGACGTGCAGGAGCTGCTGAGCGACTCCGGGCTCGGGCGCGAGATGCACGTGATCGTCGGCCAGGGCCGGCTCGACAACGTGCTGCACGCCAGCCCCGAGGAACGCCGCGGCTTCATTGAGGAAGCTGCCGGCATCCTGAAGCACCGCCGCCGCAAGGAGAAGACGCTTCGCAAGCTCGAGGCGATGCAGGCCAACCTGACCCGGCTGAACGATCTCGCCGGTGAGATCCGGCGGCAGCTGAAGCCGCTCGGGCACCAGGCCGAGATCGCCCGAGAGGCGCAGTCCATTGCGGCGATCGTGCGCGACGCCCGCGCCCGGCTGTTGGCCGACGAGGTGGTCGAGCTGCGCACCGCGATCACCGACTTCAGCCGCGACGAGAACGATCGCAAGAGCGAACGGATCGTGCTGCAGGAGCAGGTCGACCAGGCCAAGCTGCGGCAGGTTCACATTGAGCAGGCCATGGTGGGCGACGCGGTCGATGCTGCCCGCCGGGTCAGCTTCGGGCTGGAACAGGCGCAGGAACGCCTGCGCAGCCTGTACTCGCTGGCCAACCAGAAGCTCGCGCTGCTGGGGCAGCAGTCGGAACTGCCGGGCATGCAGACCACGATCTCACCCGACATGGTGCGGGCGGCGCACGCTGAGGCCGAACGCCTGCGCGCCGGGGTTGCCGAGTCCGAGGCGGCGGTCGGTCGGGCCGCCGCGACCACTGCCACCGCGAAGGCGTCGCTGGACTCCCTCGACGAGGAGATCAGCGCGCAGAGCACCCTGATCTCGCAGCACGACCTCGAACTGGCGAGGCTTGCCAGCCAGACCGAGCTCGCCAAGTCCAAGCTCGCCGGCGTGCGCGGCGAGTCGCTCCGCCAGCAGAACACGCTCGAGCACGCCGTCGCCCGGCGCGAGAAGGCGCGCGCCGACTTCGCCGCCCTCGAGCAGCGCGATGACACCGTGGAGGAGCGCGACGGTGCGCTCGACGAACGACACCAGAGCGCGGATGCCGCGGTGCTCACTCTGCAGGCCGAGATCGAAACCCTCCGCGACGAACTGCATGCCGCCGAGCGGGAACGCGACGCACTCGCCGCGCGCACCAGTGCCCTGTCCCGGGCGCTCGAGATCAAGGATGGCGCCCACGACCTGGTCGCCGCCGCGCTGCCGGGCGTTGCCGGTCTCGTCGCCGAGCACGTGCAGGTGCAGCCCGGCTTCGAATCAGCCATCGCCGCCGCGCTCGGCTCCCTCGCCGACGCCGTTCTCGCCGACTCGACCGACGCCGCCTATGACGCCGTAGCCCACGCCAAGGCCGGGGATCTCGGCCGGGTCGAGGTCGTCATCGGCGATGCCGTCACAACGGCACCGGAGTGGCCCGCCCTCGACGGCATCGTCCCCGCACACACGGTGGTCGACGCCCCAGCCGGGGTCCGCGGCATCCTGAGCTTCATTGGCATCGCCGAGAGCCTCGACGCGGCACGCGCCGCCGTGCCACGGCTCGCCGAGGCTGCGCTCGGCGGCCCGATCACCCTTGTCACGACCGACGGCGACGTGCTCACCGAGCATGTGCTGCGCGGTGGATCCGGCGGCAAGCAGGGTCGCATCGAGCTGCTCGCCGAGCGCGACGCTGCCGCCGTGCGACTGACCGAGGTCACCACCCTCGCCGAACGCGCCCGCGGGACGCTCGCCGACACGAGGGCTGCGCTCGATACGGCGAAGAAGGAGGCCGCGACAGCTCTCGCCGCCCTGCGCGAGCGCGACGCACGCCTCGCCGCCCACGGTGAACAGGTCGCCCGGGTGCGCGTGCAACTCGAATCGTCCGAAGCGGAGTGCGAGCGGGTGTCGACGGCGCTCGAGTCCACGGCTGAGGCAGTGCGCACCGCGCAGGCCGTCGTCGACCGCGCCGTGGAGGCGCACGCCGAGTACGCGGCCCGGCCGCGGCCGATGCTCGACGTGTCGGCCCGCGATGACCTGCTCATCGAACTGGAGCAGGCCAGGGCCGCCGAGCTCGACGCCCGCATTCAGCTCGAGACGGTGCGCGAACGCGTGCGCGCCGAGGACGGCCGCGCCCGAAACCTGGCCACCCAGCTGGAGGCCGAGAGGGCCGCGGCCGAGGAACAGGCTCGCGTGGCAGTGATCCGTCAGCGACAGATCACCGCCGCGACATCCGTCGTCGATGCTCTGCCCGCCGTGTTGAACGCCGTCGACCGCTCGGTCGCCGAGGCCCGTGTGACGCTCGTCTCCGCCGAGGCGGAACGCACCGCGCAGAACCAGGAACTGGCGACGCTGCGCGCCTCGGAGTCGGCACTGCGCGAGCGTCTGCACGCGGTCAGTGAGCGCGTGCACGGACTCGAGATGCAGGTGTACGAGAAGAAGCTGCACCTGTCGACGCTGCTCGAGCGAGCCGGAGACGAGCTCGGCCTGGTCGAAGACGTGCTGGTCGCCGAGTACGGACCGCAGGTGCCGGTGCCCGATGACGCTGGCGCTGCCCCCGCCCCGTTGGGTGAGGAGCGAGGAACGAGCGTCTCGAAACCGTTCAACCGCGCCGAACAACAGCAACGCCTCGCCAAGGCCGAACGCAAGTACCAGCAGCTCGGCCGCGTGAACCCGCTCGCGCTCGAAGAATTCGCGGCCCTCGAGCAGCGGCACAAGTTCCTCACCGAGCAGCTGACCGACCTCACCAACACCCGCAAAGACCTGCTCACGATCATTCAGGAGATCGACGAGAAGATGCAGGACATCTTCTCCTCCGCGTTCGCCGACACCAAGGCGGCGTTCGACACGGTGTTCCCGATCTTGTTCCCCGGCGGAACCGGCAGCCTGCACCTCACCAACCCCGACGACATGCTCACCACCGGCATCGAGGTGTCGGTGAAGCCAGCGGGCAAGAAGATCGAGCGGCTGTCGTTGCTCTCCGGTGGCGAGCGGTCCCTGGCCGCGGTGGCGCTGCTGATCGCGATCTTCAAGGCCCGGCCCAGCCCGTTCTACATCATGGACGAGGTCGAGGCGGCGCTGGATGACGCAAACCTCGGCCGACTGCTCACCATCTTCGAGGACCTGCGGCAGTCATCGCAGCTGATCGTGATCACCCACCAGAAGCGCACCATGGAGATCGCCGATGCCCTGTACGGCGTCTCGATGCGCCAGGATGGCGTCAGCGCGGTCGTCGGCCAGCGAGTAGTGCAGCCCGAGGAGCGGGCGAGCTAGCTGCGCCGGTCCCTTGCGCTCGCGCTCGAGCCGCCGTTCTCCGCCCGTCAGAACAACCGCCAGTTCTGCCCGTCAGGCAAGGGCATTCAGGATGGTGCCGTTCACGCTGAGCACCCGCCACTGTCCGTCGACGAGGTCCACGGTGGACACCGACCCGTTCTGGATACGATCCAGCGGCTCCCCATGCAGTGCGGCCAGCGTGTACCGGATCAGCGTGCCGTGGCAGACGATCACCACGTTACGGTCGGCGTACTCGTCGGCGATCTGCTGCAACGCGGCCGTGCCGCGGGCGACGACCGACTCGAGCGATTCCAGGCCGGGGTACTGGCGATCCGGCCACTGGGTAAGGATCTCCTCCATGGTGAGTCCCTCGCCGACACCGTAGTTGCGCTCGACGAGCAGGCTGTAGCTGCGGCCGAGTTCGATGTCCAGACCGGCGGCGATGATCCCGGCGGTCTCTCGGGCTCGGGACAGCGGCGACGACACGATCACGTCCCACTCGGCATCCGTCAGCACGCCGACAGCCTCCCGTGCCTGCTCACGACCGGTGTCATTCAGTGGGATGTCGGTGGTGCCCTGCATGCGCCCCGTGGCGTTCCAGTCGGTTTGTCCATGTCGGATGAAGGCGATGGTCATGTCACGCGGCTTTCGGTTGGGGATGTCGCATCCTATTCTCGCGTGAGCGTGAACTCAGTGCCTGAGGTCGAGCGGGAGGGAAAGGGGCCCGGTCCCGGTGCTCTAGCCTGTTCTCATGGCTGAACGCACCCCATGGTCACTATCCGGCGCCCTGCGGGGGATGTTCGCGAAGAAGACCATCGACGAGGGAACGTGGGAAGACCTCGAAGACGCCCTGATCTCGGCGGACTTCGGACCGGACATCACCGACGCGATCGTCGAGGAGTTGCGCGCGAACGTGGCGCGCTTCCGCACCACCGACCCGGCAGACCTGAAACGGATGCTGCGCGAGACCCTCGAGGAACGGCTCGCCAAGTACGACCCGACGCTGACCCTGAGCAACCGTCCCGCGGTGGTGCTGGTCGTCGGCGTGAACGGTGTCGGCAAGACCACCACCATCGGCAAGTTCGCCAAGTTTCTGGTGAACCACGGACGCAGCGTCGTCGTGGGCGCGGCAGACACCTTCCGTGCCGCCGCGGTCGAGCAGCTCGCCACCTGGGCCGAGCGCGCCGGGGCATCCGTGGTGCGGCCACAGCAGCAGGGCCAGGACCCGGCATCCGTCGCCTTCCAGACCGTGGAGCGGGCTCGCCTTGAGGGAACCGAGATCGTGCTCGTCGACACCGCGGGACGGCTGCAGTCCAAGGCCGGCCTGATGGACGAGCTGTCCAAGGTGCGCCGCGTGATCGAGAAGCTGGAGCCGATCGCCGAGGTGCTGCTGGTGCTCGACGCCACCACCGGGCAGAACGGTGTCGCGCAGGCCGAGGCGTTCATCCAGCACGCCGGCGTCACCGGACTCGTGATCACCAAGCTCGACGGTTCCGCGAAGGGCGGATTCGTGCTTGCCGTGCAGGAAAAGACCGGCATCCCGATCAAGCTGATCGGACAGGGCGAGGGCATCAACGACCTCACCGGCTTCACCCCGCACGTGTACGCGGCGGGCCTTGTCGGCTAGGTCTCGCGCGGCGGTTATTCCTCGAGCGCCTGCCCGCGCCGTTCGGCCAGCAGCAGCGCGCTCACCGCGGCGATCACGAAGAACACCCCGAACGCCCCGAACAGCATCATGTTGCCGCCGAGCGCCGACAGCACCGGCACCGACAGCGGTGCGAGGATCGCACCGATCCGGCCGACCGCGGCGGCCCAACCGGCCCCGGTCGCCCGCAGCCTCGTCGGGTACAGCTCGGGGGTGATCGCGTAGAGCGCACCCCAGGCGCCGAGGTTGAAGAACGACAGCAGGCAGCCGAACAGCAGCACCGTCGCGTCGGTGGTGGCTGTGCCGAACATCACGGCGGATGCCGCGGACCCGGCGAGGAATACGGCCAGGGTCACCCGGCGGCCCCAGATCTCGATCAGCCAGGCCGCCACGGCGTACCCGGGCAACTGCGCGAGGGTGATGATCAGGGTGAACTCCACCGACTTCACCAGCGGGTAGCCCGAGTTGAACAGAATCGTCGGCAGCCAGATGAACGCGCCGTAGTACGAGAAGTTCACGCAGAACCAGACGATCCAGAGCGGCACGGTGCGGCCGCGCAGCTCGCGGGAGAACAGTCCGGCCAGCCGCTGCCGGGCACCGAGCTGGGTCGGAGTGGTCTCGGGCGGGCCGGATGCCGGGGTCACAGTCTCTGAGGCGGCAGAGCCCGCGTGGGCGGCGGCAGGGGCATCCGTCACGCCGGCGGATGCCTCAAACTTGCGCACCACGGTTTCCGCCTCAGCGTGCCGGCCCTGTGCCTCGAGGAACCGTACCGACTCGGGCAGGCCGAAGCGCACCACAATGGCGTACAGGGCGGGGACCAGGCCGATCGCCAGGGCCCAGCGCCAGCCGTTGTCACTGAGCGGCACGATGAACGCGCCGATCAGCGCGGCGGCCAACCAGCCGACCGCCCAGAAGGCCTCGAGGATCACGACAATGCGGCCGCGGATGCGGGCAGGTGCCATCTCGCTGACCAGCGTCGACGCGACGGGCAGTTCCGAGCCGAGGCCCAGGCCGATGAAGAATCGGAACACGATCAGCACACTCACCGACCAGGCGAGCGCGCTCAGCCCGGTCGCGATGCCGAAGATCAGCAGTGTCACGGCGAACACCTGGCGGCGGCCGAACTTGTCGGCGAGCAGTCCGCCGACGCTCGCACCGATCGCCATCCCGATCGCGGAGATCGTGGCGAGCCACGACTGCTCGGCCGGGGTGACCTCCCAGGTGCTCGCGAGCGCCACCAGCACGTACGACAGCAAGCCGACATCCATCGCGTCGAGAGCCCAGCCGAGGCCGGATCCGACCAGCAGTTTGCGGTGGGCTTTGGTGAACGGCAGGCGATCGAGACGCTCGGTACGGGTGGGCGCCGAGGTGCGGGTAGGCATGGTCATGGTGGGTCCTTGGTGCGTGGGGGAGTCGCTGTCAACGCTAGTGCGTCGGCGAGCGGGTTAAACTATCCAGACCATGGCCACATTTGGGAATCTCTCCGACCGTCTGACCGAGACCTTCAAGAACCTCCGCACCAAGGGCAAGCTCAGTGCTGCGGATGTCGATGGCACCGTCCGGGAAATCCGGCGCGCCCTGCTCGACGCCGACGTCGCGCTGCCGGTGGTCAAGGACTTCACCGGAACCGTGCGCGAACGCGCCCTCGGCGACGAGGTGAACAAGGCGCTGAACCCGGCGCAGCAGGTCGTGCAGATCGTCAACGAAGAGCTGGTGCGCATCCTCGGTGGGCAGCAGCGTCGCCTCGAGTTCGCGAAGAACCCGCCGACGGTGATCATGCTGGCCGGTCTGCAGGGTGCCGGTAAGACCACGCTCGCCGGCAAGCTGGCGAAGTGGCTTGAAGAGCAGAACCACACCCCGATCCTCGTCGCGGCTGACCTGCAGCGTCCGAACGCGGTCACCCAGCTGCAGGTGGTCGGCGAGCAGGCCGGTGTGCCGGTGTTCGCCCCGGAACCCGGAAACGGCGTCGGCAACCCGGTGAAGGTCGCCAAGGACGCGGTGAAGTACGCCAAAGACAAGCAGCACGACGTCGTCATCATTGACACGGCCGGTCGCCTCGGTGTCGACAAGGACATGATGAAGCAGGCCGCCGACATCCGGAAGGCCACCGACCCCGACGAGGTGCTCTTCGTCATCGACGCGATGATCGGTCAGGATGCCGTCGCCACGGCGAAGGCGTTCCAGGAGGGTGTGGACTTCACCGGTGTGGTGCTCACCAAGCTCGACGGTGACGCCCGTGGTGGTGCCGCGCTGTCGGTGGCGAGCGTCACCGGCCGGCCGATCATGTTCGCGTCCACCGGTGAGAACCTCGGCGACTTCGAGCCGTTCTACCCCGACCGCATGGCCCGCCGCATCCTCGACCTCGGTGACATCCTTACCCTGATCGAACAGGCGCAGAAGGCCTTCGACGAGGATGAAGCCGCCAAGGTTGCCGAGAAGTTCGCGACAGACAGCTTCACGCTCGAGGACTTCCTCGGCCAGATGCAGCAGATCAAGAAGATGGGCTCGCTGAAGGGCATGCTCGGCATGCTGCCCGGCGCCAAGGGCATGCGCGAGCAGCTCGACAACTTCGACGAGCGTGAGCTGACCCGCACCGAGGCGATCATCCAGTCGATGACCCCGTCGGAACGGCAGAACACGAAGCTCCTCAACGGCTCGCGCCGGCTGCGGATCGCCCGCGGCTCCGGCATGACCGTCACCGACGTCAACCAGCTGGTGAACCGCTTCGAGCAGGCCGCAAAGATGATGAAGACCGTGGCTCGCGGCGGCATGCCGCAGATGCCGGGAATGGGCCCGATGCCCGGCGGCTTCGGCGGCGGCGGCCGTAAGGCGGTCGCGAAGAAGAAGAGCGGCTCGAAGTCGGGCAACCCGGCCAAGCGTGCCCAGGAGAACGCGGCCAAGGCATCCGGGGTGAAGCCCGCGGGCATCAGCGCCGGCGGCTCCGGCTTCGGCCTGGGCGGTCTCGGTGGTGGAGCGAAGGATGCCGCGGGCGGGCCGAGCCCGGAAGAGCTCGAGTCGCTGCAGAAGTTCCTCGGCCGCTGACCGACGCCGAGCCCCGGAGGGGGACCGAGCCGATTAGGGTGATCGGGTGACCAGCCCGACTCATCAGCGCCCGATCCGTCTGGGCGTTCAGATCGCCCCGCAGCACGCCTCGTACCCGCAGATCCGCGACGCCGTTCGCCGGCTCGAAGACCTCGGCGTCGACATCCTGTTCAACTGGGATCACTTCTTCCCGCTCTCCGGCGACCGCGAGGGCAGGCACTTCGAGGCCTGGACCATGCTCGGGGGCTGGGCCGAGCAGACCGAGCGGGCGCAGATCGGCACGCTCGTGAACTGCAATAGCTACCGCAACGCCAACCTGCAGGCCGACATGGCACGCACCCTCGATCACATGTCGAACGGCCGGTTCATCTTCGGCACCGGCGCCGGCTGGTTCCAGCGGGACTACGACGAGTACGGCTACGAGTTCGGCACCCCCGGCACCCGACTCGCCGCCCTCGCTGAGGCGATGCCGGTGATCCAGAACCGCTGGGCGGTGATCAACCCGCCACCGGTGCACAGGATCCCGGTGCTGATCGGCGGCGCGGGCGAGCGCAAGACGCTCCGCATCGTGGCGCAGCACGCCGACATCTGGCACAGCTTCGGCGACGCCGATGTGCTGCGCCACAAACTCGGCGTGCTGCGCGAGCACAGCAAGGCGGTCGGCCGTGACGTCAGCGAGATCGAGATCTCCACCGAGATCCGACGGCGCACCGAATCGGATGCCGACGCCCTGGTCGATCTCGGAGCATCACTGTTCACGCTCGGCATCACCGCGCCGGAGTTCAACTTCGACGCGGTGAAACGCTGGCTCACCTGGCGGGACGCCCGCAACCGCGGCTAGGCCTCGGCGGGCACCGCGACAGGCTGCGGGCTGTCGGCCGGCTTCCGCACCAGGAACGTGCCGGCCAGCGCGACCACCGATATCACCGCACCGAACAGGAACGCCGTGTGAATGCCGTCGGCGAGAGCCGCGACCTCATCGGCGCCGCCAGCGATCTGGGAGGCGGACACCGCCGTCATGACGGTGACGAACAGCGCGGTACCCGCGGCTCCGGCGACCTGCTGCGCTGTACCGACGATGGCGCTGCCGTGCGAGTACAGCGAGGGGGTCAGCGAACCGAGCGCGGACGTGAACAACGGGGTGAACATCAGCGCGAGGCCGACGCTCAGACCGACATGTGCTGCCAGCACCCACCCGAACGGCGTCGACGGCGAGAACAGCGTCATTGCCCAGAACACCAGGCTGACGATCGCGCCGCCCGGGACGACGAGCACGGTCGGGCCGCGGCGGTCGTAGATCCGGCCGACGACCGGTCCGAGCAGGCCCATCACCAGTCCGCCGGGCAGCAGCATCAGGCCGATCGTGACGGGCTCGAGACCGAGCACGGTCTGCAGGTAGATCGGCAACAGGATGAGCGTGCCGAACATTGCCAGCATCGCGATCATCATCAGCACGATGGCCACCGAGAACGTCGGGGATTTGAAGGTGCGCAGGTCGAGCAGCGCGGCATCCTTCTTCTGCAGCCGCAGCTGCCGTGTCACGAACAGCGCCAACGCCAGCACCCCAACGGCGAGCGGGATCCAGGCCGGAACCATCGCGGTGCCCTCGGCCGACTGGCCGACGCTCGACAGCCCGTAGATCAGGCCGCCGAACGCGAACGCAGACAGCACGATCGAGACGATGTCGACCGGTACCCGGGTCGGCGTGGTCACGTTCTGCATGCGCACGGCGCCCACCACGAGCGAGGCGAGGGAGATGGGCAGCACGAGCCAGAACATCCAGCGCCAGTCCAGCACGCTCAGGATGATGCCCGACACGGTCGGGCCGAGTGCCGGCGCCACCGAGATGACGATCGAGATCGTGCCCATCACGCTGCCGCGGCGGGCGGGAGCAACGAGCGTCATCACCGTCGTCATCAGCAGCGGCATCATGATGGCCGTGCCGCTGGCCTGCACCACGCGGCCGACCACGAGCATTTCGAAGCCAGGTGAGACCGCGGCGATCAACGTGCCGGCGCTGAACAGCGCCATCGCGGCGATGAAGATCGGCCGGGTGTTGAATCGCTTGATCAGGTAACCGGTGATCGGGATGACGACGGCCATGGTGAGCATGAAAGCGGTGGTCAGCCACTGGCCGGCGCTGGCGGAGATCTGCAGGTCTTCCATCAGCTGGGGCAGGGCGACGCCCATGATCGTCTCGTTGAGGATCACGACGAACGCCGAGATCAGCAGCAGGGTGATGACCAGGCGATCCCGCGGCGACAGGCGCCCGGAGTCGGCGCCGGCGGCAGGGTCGGGAAGTATGGAAGTGTCTGGCACGCGGGGTGTCCTCTCGAAGTGGGCGGACGCTGCGCACACGGGAGAAAGAGCTCACCGGGCGCCAGGCGACAGGAACAGTAACACCGCCCGGTTGCCGGGCATTCCCGCAGGTCTTAGCGGGTTTTTGTGAGCCCGTCCCTGGTCTCGTCGACGAGGCTTGCGACCACAGCGCGCAGGCTGCCGCCCTGCTCGGCGGCGTACGCGAGTTGCCGCTCGTAGCCGGCTCCCCGGTCGAGGATCACGTCGACGAAACGCAGCTCATCGAGGCATCCGAGTCGCGCGGCCACCGGCTCCAAACGGTGCGCCAGCGCTCGCAGTTCGTCGCGCACGGGCGCCTGGGCTCCGGCGCGACTGGTGATGATCTCGGCTTCCAGGCCGTAACGGGCCGCTCGCCACTTGTTCTCGCGCAGGAACCAGTACTGCAGCGACGGCAGCTCGAGCCCCTCATCGAACTGGGTGGAGAGCTCCTCCACCAGGCATTGGGTCAGCGCGGCGAGGCAACCGACCTCTTCCAGCGTTGCCACGCTGTCGAACACGCGCACCTCGATGGTGCCCCACTTGATCGACGGGCGGATATCCCAGCGCAGCTCGCTCGGCTCGTCGATGACCCCGGTGCGCACCAAGTCGCCGACCATCGACTCGTATTCCTCCCAGTCGGCGAACGCCGGCGGCAACCCGGCGGTCGGCAACTGCTGGTAGATCAGCGCCCGATTGGAGGCATAGCCGGTGTTGTCGCCGACCCAGTACGGGCTGGAGGCAGACAGCGCCTGGAAGTGCGGAAAGTAGGTCAGCAGCGCGTTGAGGATGGGGATGACCTTCTGCTTGTCGTCCACGCCCACGTGCACATGCACGCCCCAGATCAACATCTGGCGTGCCCACCACTGCGCCCGCTCCATGACCTTCTCGTACCGCGGCTTTCCGGGAGTCAAGTGCTGCCGGAACCACTCGCTGAACGGATGCGTGCCAGCCCCGACCAGGTCCACGCCGAGCGGTTCTGCCGCCTCCTGTACCCGCTCGAGCACGAGCGCGAGGTCGGCAACGGCATCCCCGACCCTGATGTGCGGGGCGCTCGCGAGCTCGACCGTGTTGGTCTGGAACTCCGCAGTCGCGTGCGGGTACTGGCTCGTGTCGTTGGACAGCCGCGCGAGGATATCGGGAGCAGCCGGCCGGAGTTCACCACTGCGGCGATCGACGCATTGCAACTCCCACTCAATGCCGAGAGTCGAACGCGGGGACTGCGGAAAGGCAAGGCGCACGTCCTGATTCTGGCAACTCCGGCGCAGAACCGCTATCAAAACAGCATCGTTGTGTACGCCACTGCCTGAAAAACCTGTCAGAATAGTTAGTCGAGTCTGTGACCCGCCCGACCCTCTAATCAGGCGCTCACGGAATCCCTTAGAGCTTTTGCCGAGTGTGCCCCCACGCTCACGGCTGTCAGTTCAACCACACAAAGATAAATTCAGGAGAATTGTGGCTGTCAAGATTCGTTTGAAGCGCATGGGCAAGATCCGCGCGCCCTACTACCGCATCGTCGTTGCCGACTCGCGCACGAAGCGCGATGGTCGTGTCATCGAGGAGATCGGCAAGTACCACCCCACCGAGGAGCCCTCGGTGATTCTGGTTGACTCCGAGCGTGCGCAGTACTGGCTGAGTGTCGGCGCACAGCCGACCGAGCAGGTCGCCGCGCTGCTGAAGCTCACCGGTGACTGGGGCAAGTTCAAGGGCGACAAGGACGCCGTGAGCACCGTCAAGGTCAAGGAAGAGAAGGTTGCCTTCGTCGCTGACGAGAAGAAGAAGCCTGTTCTGAAGCCGAAGACCGAGAAGGCTCCCGTCGAGGAAGCCAAGGCGGAGGAAGCTCCCGCCGAGGATGCTGCCGAAGCTCCGGAGGCCGCTGAGGCCCCCGCTGAAGAGGACAAGGCGTAACCAGTGCTCGCACCCGCTCTCGAGCACCTCGTCAAGGGGATCGTTGACCACCCGGACGATGTGCAGGTAGTGGCGAAGAGCTCTGCGCGTGGCGAGGTCCTCGAGGTGCGTGTGCACCCCGAGGACCTCGGACGCGTGATCGGCCGTTCCGGGCGGACGGCCAAGGCTCTCCGCACGTTGGTCACCGCGCTGGCGGACGGCAAGCGCGTTCGTGTCGACGTCGTCGACACCGACAACTAGAAACACCGAGCTAGAAGCACTGAGCGTGAGTTCCACCAGTTCCCCCCAGCCCAACCGCACCCAGCTCCGTGTCGGCCGTCTCACCAAGGCCCACGGGCTGAAGGGCGCCATCAAGCTCGAGCTGTTCACCGACGAGCCCGAACGCCGGTTCGTTCCCGGTGCGGTGTTCACCCTTCAGGTGCCCACCGAGTCTCCGTGGCACGGCAAGACCCTGGAGTTGGTCGAGTTGCGCTGGTACAACGGGCATCCGGTCGGCTTCTTCAAGGGCGTTCCCGACCGCAGCGCGGCCGAGACCCTGCTCAAGGCGATCCTCTGGGTCGATCAGGATGTCACGGAGCTGCCCGCTGAGGAAGACGCCTGGTATGACCACCAGCTGGTCGGCCTCACCGTCGTGCGCGACGGCGTCCCGGTCGGCAAGATCACCCGCGTCGACCACATGCCCGCGCAGGACCTGCTCGTGGTGAAGACTGACGCAGACGAGGTCTTGGTGCCGTTCGTCAAGGCGATCGTGTCGGCCGTCGACATCACGGCGGGAACCGTCACCGTCACCCCGCCCACCGGACTGTTCGAAGAGATTCCGGATGACGCGGAGCCCCAGCAGCCCGGTGAATGACCCCGCGCACGGCGACTATCGTCGGAGGGTGCGCATCGACATCGTCACGATCTTTCCCGAGTTCTTTGAGGTTCTCGACATCTCCCTGCTCGGCAAGGCCAGGCAGACCGGGCTGATCGAGCTCGGGGTGCACAACCTGCGCGACCACACGCACGACCGTCACCGCACCGTCGATGACACCCCGTACGGCGGTGGCGCTGGCATGGTGATGAAACCGGAGCCATGGGGCGCAGCCCTCGACGAGGTGCTCGGCTCCGCGACATCCGGTACCGACCCCGTGGTGATCTTCCCCTCACCAGCCGGTGAGGTGTTCACCCAGGCGATGGCCCGCGAACTGTCCACCGAACAGCACATCGTGTTCGGCTGCGGCCGGTACGAGGGCATCGACCAGCGCGTCTTCGACGACACCGCGTCGCGCGCCCGGGTGCGCCTGGTGAGCCTCGGCGACTACGTCCTGAACGGGGGAGAGGTCGCCGTGATGGCGATGACCGAGGCGATCGGCCGGCTCATTCCCGGGGTGATCGGTAACCCCGAGAGCCTGACCGAGGAGAGCCACGAAGACGGACTGCTTGAGTACCCCAGCTACACGAAGCCGTCCAGCTGGCGCGGGCACGACGTGCCGCCGGTGCTGCTGAGCGGCAACCACGCAGCCATCGCCGCCTGGCGGCGGGAGCAGCAGGTTGAGCGCACGAAGCGGGTGCGCCCCGACCTGCTCGACCTCGACCTCGATCTCGGCTGATCCGCGTGCTCGCCCGTAGCTGAATCACGGGTTTTCGCCAACCGCCGAGCGGTACTCTTGCCCCATGTGGTATCGCCGAGCCGTCTTCTACGTCCAGTTCTGGGCCGCCGCCGTGCTGCCCGCGTGGTTGCTGGTCTCTCGCGGTATCGTCGGCGCCGACAGTGGTTGGGATTTCGTGGCCTACCTCTTCATCGCGCCGGTGCTCGCGGTCGCGCTGCTGGCGGTGGCCGGGCTTATCCGGGCGCGACGCAGTGTGCGCGACGCCCGCGCGGTGTCACCGCTTGACGCTGGCATCCTGACTGCGTGGTGGGCGCTGATCGTGGCGCACAGCCTCGCGCGCGACCCCCAGGCGGCCGGGACGCTCGCTCTGATCGGCGTCTGCGTCGGACTGGCCGCGTTCTGGATCGCGATCTACCAGCTGATCAACGAGACGCGGAACCGGATGTCGGTGGTGCTCGCCAGCTTCGAACAGACGACGCCCGCGGCATCCGACCCGCAACCGCGCGGCGGCTACGACCCGCGCCTCGGCAGCGGCCCCGTCATCCGCATCGACCCGCCGAACGAGTCGTGAGCGGCGCATAATCAGCGCGCGGTGAGGACCACCGGCCCGGACTCGGTGATGGCGATCGTGTGCTCCACGTGCGCCGCGCGGGAGCCGTCGACGCTGCGCAGGGTCCAGCCGTCGTTCTGGTCGGTGTAGATCTTGTCGGTGCCGAGCATCAGCCACGGTTCGATCGCGAAGACCAGCCCGGGCTTCAGCGGCATGCCCCGCGCCGGGCGGCCGTTGTTCGGAACGTGCGGGTCGCCGTGCATGGTGCGACCGACGCCGTGCCCGCCGAAGTCGGTGTTCACCCCGAATCCCTCCGCCAGGCAGATGGCGCCGATGGCCGCGGACACGTCGCCCATCCGGCCACCGGGCTGTGCGGCCGCGATGCCCGCCTCAAGGGCGCGTTCCACGACGCTGATCATCCGCGCATCCTCGTCGCGGGGCGTGCCGACGATCACGGTGATCGCCGAGTCGCAGACCCAGCCGTCCACGGAGGCGGCGAAGTCCAGGCTCAGCACGTCGCCGTCCTTCAGCTTGTAGCTGTGCGGCACGCCGTGCAGGGCGGCGTCGTTCACCGACGTGCAGATCACCTTGCCGAACGGCGAGCCGCCGAACGACGGGTGGTAGTCGAGGTAGCAGCTCTCGGCGCCGGCCTTGCGGATCATGTCGTGCGCAAGCCGGTCGAGATCAAGCAGGTTGACCCCCACCGCGGATGCCGCGGAAGTCGCCGTCAGCACGCTCGCCACGAACTGGCCGGCCGCCTTCATCGCCTCGATCTCGGCCGGCGTGCGCAGCTCGATCACGCGGACACCAGCGCCAGCTCTGCCCGTACAAGGTCGCGGCTGCGTTCGATGAATCGCTCGTCGCCGACCGGATCATGCTGGAATGCGCGCTTCAGCAGCGCGTCGGACACCTCGACGGCGACCTCCAACCGGAACATCAGGTCGTCAGAGCGGGTGATGCCGTAGTGGTCGGTCAGCAGGCTCATGAACAGCTGCGACAGCATGCCGCCGCGGTTGACATCGGGCTCCAGCAGTCGGTCATCGATGATGTCGCCGAAGCGGATGGCCCGGAAGCCCGGCTCGCTGCGCATCATGTCGACGTAGCAGTCGATCGCCGTATCCAGGCCGCCGACCCAGCGGGCGGCATCCGGTGGGATCGCGACTTCGAGGCGCTCCATGAACCGCTCCATGTTGCGTGCGGCGAGTGCCTGCAACAGCGAGCGGATGTTAGGGAAGTAGCGGTACACCACGCCGACCGAGGATTTCGACTTCGTAGCGACGTCGCTCGTGGTCAAGCCTTCGATGCCGTGCTCGGAAATGATTTCCGCTGCGGCATCCAGCAGCAGCGTGATCCTGGCAGAACTGCGTTGTTGAATCGGTTCGGTGCGAATGATCTTCTTGAGAAGGTCGGTTGTTTCACTCATGGATAGAGGAGTCTCCAATTTTTTGTTGCAGAAGGAATACTCTCACCACCAGCGCAAACTCCGCTGCGAACACACCGTCCGCGAGTCCGACCGGCGATCACCCTCGAGTGGCTAGTGGGCCCCGCGCTGTGACATAATTGTTGTTTGTGCCTCCGCGCGGTTCTGCCACAGGGGAACCAGCATTCATGAGGCACGCCCTACACGACATCACAACACCTAGACCGCGGTCGACCTGTGGCGGTTGCAGAGAGCGAACTATCATGCACATCCTCGACTCCGTCGACGCAGCGTCCCTCCGGTCGGACATCCCCGACTTCCGCGCCGGCGACACCGTGAAGGTGCACGTCAACATCATTGAAGGTGCGCGCTCGCGTATCCAGGTCTTCCAGGGCATCGTCATCGGCCGTTCCGGCGAGAGCGTGCGCGAGACCTTCACCGTTCGTAAGGTCAGCTTCCAGGTCGGCGTTGAGCGCACCTTCCCGGTGCACTCCCCGGTCATCGACCACATCGAGGTCGTCACTCGCGGCGACGTGCGCCGCGCCAAGCTGTACTACCTGCGCGACCTGCGCGGCAAGAAGGCGAAGATCAAGGAGAAGCGCGCCAACTAAGGCCCGTTCCCGTAATACTCTGAGCTCCCCTCCGCCTACACTGGCAGGGGAGCTCAGGGGTTTAATTTGGAAGACACACAACCGACGCGCGTCGAATCCGTCGCATCGGAACGGCGCCGTCGCGGCAAGAGCGTCACGATCTTCATTCGTGACGTTCTCATTATTTTTCTCGCCGCCATCCTGATCTCTTTCCTGATCAAGACCCTCCTGATCCGGTCGTTCTACATCCCGTCAGAGTCGATGATGGACACGCTGCACAAGAACGATCGCATCATCGTCAACCAGCTCACCCCCGACCTGATGCCGATCGAGCGCGGAGACGTGGTCGTCTTCAAAGATCCCGGCCAGTGGCTCACCCCGCGGGCACCGGAACCGCAGAACCCGGTCGTGGCCGCGTTCGACTGGTTCTTCTCGATCGTCGGACTGTCGGCGCCGGACAGCAATGACCACCTGATCAAACGCGGAATCGGACTCCCCGGGGATGTCGTCGCCTGCTGCAACGAGTTCGGTCAGCTGACCATCAACGGGACCCCGATCGACGAACCGTACGTGCTGTTGCCGCCAGGGGTCACGCGTGTATCGGCCGATGACTTCGAGGTCACCGTTCCCGAAGACTCGCTGTGGGTGCTCGGCGACAACCGCTATGCCTCGGCAGACTCGCGGTACAACACCAACAAGCCAGGCAACGGCTTCGTGCCTTACGACAACGTCGTGGGGCGTGCCATCCTGATTACCTGGCCGATCGACCGCTGGACCTGGCTGGACAACTACGAGTTCTCCTTCCGCGGCGTCGAGCAGACCACCGAATAAGCGAGCACCATGGCTGTACTTGATCCGACCCTCGACCGGGAACGGGGGTTCTTCAAAACGGGCGCCGAGTATGTGGTCGGCTGCGACGAAGTTGGCCGCGGAGCTCTCGCCGGCCCCGTCGCGGTCGGCCTGTCGGTGATCGACGCCACGGTTCGCGGCATCCCCGAGGGCCTCCGTGACTCCAAGCTCGTCAGCGAGAAGAAGCGCGACACGCTCGAGCCGGCTGCGCGCAGCTGGTCGCTGTTCTCCGGTGTGGGCCTCGCAACCCCGCAGGAGATCGACGAGATCGGCATCACCCGGGCACTGGGCCTCGCCGGTCGCCGGGCGCTGGAGGCGCTCGTCGTCGCGGGCGTCGACCTCGAGGTCAGCGTCGTGCTGCTGGATGGCAGCCACGACTGGCTGAACCCCGCCTTGACCAGGCGCGTGCGGGTGCAGACACAAGTGAAGGCCGACCGTGACTGCGGATCGGTTGCCGCGGCATCCGTCATCGCGAAGGTGCACCGCGACCGGCTGATGATCGCCGCCCACGAGGAGCGCCCCGTGTACGAGTGGGCAGGCAACAAGGGCTACGGCAGCGCCGGGCACCTGGCGGCCATTGCCGAGTTCGGTTCCACCGACTATCACCGGCAGACCTGGCTGAAGACGCCCGACGTGGCGCTGTTCGAGCTGGACTAGCGGCACGCGGCACTGTCGGCAGCGCTTAGGATTAAGGCACCATGGACGACGACGATTTCGAAGATTACGACCGCGAGGTCGAACTGGCTCTCTACCGCGAGTACCGCGACGTGGTGGGGCAGTTCAAGTACGTCGTCGAGACGGAGCGACGGTTCTACCTCGCCAACGACGTGACACTCGTGCGCCAGGACACCGCCAACGATTTCTACTTCGAGCTGACGATGCACGATGTCTGGGTCTGGGACGTGTACCGCTCCGACCGTTTCGTGAAGTCGGTGCGCGTGCTGACCTTCAAGGACGTCAACGTTGAAGAGCTCTCCGCCAAGGAGTTAGAGCTGCCGAAGGAACTCGCGCTCGACGAGTAACAGCACTCGCTGGTTGAGTAGGCGCATCGCGCCGTATCGAAACCCGCACGCCCACTCGGCCGACGGCATGCCCACGGGCGCTGCGGCGCCCACCTCTCCGCAGAGCCGTCGGCTGTGCACAGGGGCGACAGCGGGCATGGGCGGATGCCGAGACAGCGGGCAAGCTCGTCGCGGAGGTACCCCGTGGCGCAGAAAGACCTGCTCGGCAAGGCCGGCGAAGAGCTGGTGGCCCGCTTCCTCGAGCGTGCCGGATACACGGTGCTCGAGCGCAACTGGCACTGCCGGCACGGCGAGATCGACCTGATCGTGCGCGACGGCGCCGAGGTCGCGTTCGTCGAGGTGAAGACCCGCCGCAGCGTCGCCTACGGTCATCCGTTCGAGGCGATCTCGCCGGCGAAGATGGCCAGGCTGCGCCGGCTCGCGGCGGCCTGGTGCGAAGGACATCCGGGGGCGCACGGCATCCGGATCGACGCGGTCGCCGTGCTCTGGCCGCGGGGTGCCACCCCCCGCATCGAGCACCTCAAGGGCGTGTTCTGATGCCGGTCGGGCGCACCCACTCGGTATCGCTGCTCGGTTTGCGCGGCGCCATCGTCGAAATCGAAGCCGACATCTCGGCACAACTGCCCGCCTTCGTGATCATCGGATTGCCCGACGCCGCCCTCAGCCAGGCGCAACATCGAGTGCGTTCCGCGGCCGTGAACTCGGGATGCGGCTTCACCAGCCACCGGCTCACCGTCAACCTGTCGCCCGCGTCACTGCCGAAGCACGGGTCCGGGTTCGACCTCGGCATCGCATTGGCCGCCCTCGCCGCCGACGGCGCGATCAGCGACACCTCGATCGACCGGGTGGTGCATCTCGGCGAACTCGGGCTGGACGGGCGGCTGCGCCCGATCGCCGGTGTACTGCCGGCGGTGCTCGCCGCCGCGCGAGCCGGGTTCGAGACGGTGATGGTGCCGAGCGGCAATGCCGGCGAGGCGGCGCTGGTGCCCGGCATCCGGGTGATCGGTGTTGCGTCTCTGCGGGATGCCGCCATTTGGCACGGGGGCGAGTACCAGCCGGAACTCGTCGAACCGTGGCCGCTCCCGCCGGCAGACGAGCCGGATGACGAGCTGCTGGATCTCACCGACGTCATCGGAAACAGCGACGCGGTGGAAGCCATGCAGGTCGCCGCGGCCGGGGGACACCACGTGCTGTTGCTCGGGCCACCGGGCGCGGGCAAGACCATGCTGGCCTCTCGGCTGCCGGGGCTGCTGCCCGACCTGGGTCCGGAGGCCGCCCTCGAGGTGAGCTCGGTGCGCTCACTCGCTGGGCTGCCGGTCGGCAGCAGTCTCGCAAGGCGCCCGCCGTGGGAAGCACCGCATCACACCGCCACACCGGCCGCGTTGATCGGCGGCGGCAGCGGGCAGATCCGCCCCGGAGCCGCAGCCCGCGCCAGCCACGGAGTGCTGTTTCTGGACGAGGCTCCCGAGTTCGCCGTGACAGCCCTCGATGCCCTGCGCCAGCCCCTCGAGTCGGGCGTGATCAGCATCCACCGGGCGAACGCCGTGGCCCACTTTCCCGGCAAGTTCCACCTGATTCTGGCCGCTAACCCGTGCCCATGCGGCCAATACGGCTCCCGCGACTCGGAGTGCACCTGCCCGCCACACAGTCGCCGCCGCTATCTGGCACGGCTGTCCGGACCGTTGCTCGACCGCATTGACATCCAACTGCGGGTACACCGCATCACCTCAGCGCAGCTGCGGTTTGCCGACGAATCGCCGCGGATCAGCAGCGCAACGGCACGGACGAGGGTCGCTGCGGCGCGGGATACTGCTGCCGCGCGCCTGCAGGGCACGCCATGGTCGCTGAACTCCGAAGTGCCTGGGGCGTTCCTGCGGGCGCCGGCCCAGCGGCTCAGCCAGGCAGTGACCGCTCCGCTCGATCGGGCGCTCGAGCGCGGCGGTGTCACCATGCGCGGCTACGACCGCGTGTTGCGCCTGTCGTGGAGCATCGCCGACCTCGCCGGGGCCGAGCGTCCCACCGCTGAGCACCTCGGCCAGGCGCTCTGCTTTCGAAAGGCCACATCCTCATGAGCATCCTCGGTCTGACAGAAGCCGCCGTGGCGCCGCTGGTGCGCAGCCTCACCCGCGACGACCTGGATCGCGCGGAACTCGTGGAGCGGGTGGCCCTCGCCGCCTGGACGGGCATCGCCGAACCCGGAGACCGTGACGCGGGGGAGCTGATCGCCGCACAGGGCGCTGCGGTCGCGCTTGAGGCCCTGATCGACCAGTGGCCAGCCGACCGGATCCTCGCCATGCTGACAGAGTCCGGAGTCGTGGACGCCACGGGCAGCGCGGTCACCGCGGCGCTCGACCGCTGGCGACCGCGGCTGTCCTCTGTGGGCCTGCTGCGGTCGTTGCAGCAGGCGTCGCGGCACGGGATGCGGTTGCTTGTGCCCCAGGACGACGGCTGGCCCGGCGGATTCGACGATCTCGGGCCGCACGCACCCGTGGCCCTCTGGACCAAGGGCAGGCCGCATGCCCTGCCCGCGCTTGAGCGGTCGATCGCGCTCGTCGGCGCCCGCGCAGCGACCGGCTACGGCGAAGGCGTCACCCTGGAAGCATCCAGCGGACTCGTCGACCGCGGCTTTGCCATCGTGTCCGGCGCCGCATACGGCATTGACGGGATGGCACACAGGGCCGCGCTCGCCAGTCGCGGCGTCACGGTGGCGTTCCTCGCCGGTGGGCTCGACCGGTTTTACCCGACCGGCCACGAGGCGTTGCTGTCCCGGATGACCGAGGTCGGCATGGTGATCTCCGAGGTGCCGTGCGGGACGGCTCCGACTAAGTGGCGCTTTTTGCAACGAAATAGGTTGATAGCCGCGGCCAGCCAGGTCACCGTGGTGCTCGAGGCCGGCTGGCGGTCCGGATCGCTGAACACGGCGGGGCACGCGGCCGCCATAGGGCGCCCACTCGGAGCGGTGCCGGGACCTGTGACCAGTGCCTCATCGGCCGGATGCCACCGACTGATCCGTGAATACGACGCCATCTGTGTCACCACTCCGGACGAGATGGCGCAACTGCATCCCGGGTTCGACGAGCCGCCGGTCTCGGCTGCGGCGCTCAGCAATCCCGAGCAGCTGCGGGTACTCGACGCGCTCAGCAGCCGGTCGGCCCGCCGGGCGGATGACATCGCTGCCCGCTCGGGGTTGTCCGTCGTGCAGGTGCGGGGGCTGCTCGCCACGCTCGAGCTGGAGGGGAGGGTGACCGAACGCGACAGCGGGTGGCTGCGGCATCGCTGACTGTCGCCCGCATTGAATAGGGTGGGCGAGTGACCCAACTCGGCCAGTATCCGGCACCTGCCCACGTCATCGCCCACCTCAGCGATACTCACTTCCTCGGTGGAGGACGCCCTCTGCACGGCGCCGTCGACGTCGAATCCAACCTGGCCAGGGCACTCGCCCAGCTGGAGGCGTCGGGGGTTCGCCCGGAGGCGCTGGTTTTCACCGGTGACCTGGCCGATCTGGCCGAACCCGACGCCTACGCCCGCCTTCGCGCCTTGGTCGAGCCTGCCGCCGAGCGGCTCGCCGCCCAGGTGATCTGGGTGATGGGCAACCACGACGAGCGTGCCGCGTTCGCAAGCCTGCTACACGGCGAAGACGAAACCGACGCACCCCAGGACCGCGTCCACTGGCTGGGCGGACTGCGGGTGATCAGCTTCGACACCACCGTGCCCGGCTACCACCACGGCGAGATCACCGACGGACAGCTGGAGTGGCTGGCCGCCGAGCTGGCCACGGCCGCCCCGGAAGGCACCCTGCTCGCGGTGCATCACCCACCCATCCCGGTGACGGTCGACATCATGGCAACCCTGGAACTGGAACGGCAGGATCGGCTGGCCGCAGTGCTCGCCGGAACCGACGTGCGCGGCATCCTGGGCGGGCACCTGCACTACGCCACGCACAGCCTGTTCGCCGGCATCCCGGTCTCGGTCGCCGCGGCCACCTGCTATACGCTCGACCCGCTGGCGGCCGCCGACAAGCTGCTCTCCGGGGTCGACGGCGGCCAATCCATCAACCTGGTGCACGTGTTCGCCGACCGTGTGGTGCACTCGATCGTGCCGGTGACCGAGACGCGAGAGGTCAGCTCCTGGCCGGCATCGGCACGAGCTCGCGTCGACGCGTTGACACCGGAGCAGCGCCGCGAGGTGCTCTCGAGCAAGAGCTCGACCTTCACCATGGCCGACGCCGCCACCAGCGAGCCGTCCGCGCCCGTCCCGGATGAGCGAGCACGATAGTCCCGTGCAGCTTGATCACGCGATCGACCGGTTCGCGGTCCACCTCACCGCCGAGCGCGGATTCAGCGCCAACACCGTGCGGTCATACCGGTCCGACCTGCTGCGGCTGGCGAATTTCGCCGAGAACCGCGGCGTGACGGATGTCGCGGGGCTCGACCTCGAGCTGCTCCGCGACTGGCTCTGGGAAGGCTCCCAGCAGGGACTGGCGAAGGCCAGCCTCGCCCGCCGCTCGGCCGCCGTCCGTGGCCTCACCGGCTGGCTGACCGCGACCGGCGACAGTGGCACGGATGCCGCAGCCCGACTGCGTGCGCCCAAGGCCGATCGGCATCTGCCCCGTGTGCTCACCCGAGACCAGATGGAGATCATCCTCGGTTCACTGTCGGGGCGCGCGGCGACCGGCGACCCGGCCGCCGTGCGTGATCTGGCCGTGATCGAGCTGCTCTACGCGTCGGCGTTGCGGGTGAGTGAACTGGTCGGCCTCGACACCGCAGACCTGGACCAGAGCAAGCTCACCGTGCGGGTAACCGGAAAGGGATCGAAGCAGCGGGTGGTGCCATTCGGGGTGCCGGCCCTGCGCGCGCTGCAGGACTACCTGCACCGCGGCAGACCGGAACTGCTCACGCGGCCCACCGGCACTCACTCCACGACCGCTCAGTCCGGTACCGCCCAGTCCGGTAGCGCTCTGCCGAGTGCCGCCCCGCCCGCTGCCAGCCCACCGACCAGCGCTCTGTTCCTCGGAACACGTGGCGGCCGCCTGGGCTCGCGGGCGGTCTACCGGTTGGTCGCCGCGCTGCTGACCGACCTGCCTGGGACAGGACCCGCCGGTCCACATGCGCTGCGCCACACCGCCGCCACCCACCTGCTCGACGGTGGGGCCGACCTGCGCGCGGTGCAGGAGATGCTCGGCCACGCCAGCCTCGGCACCACGCAGATCTATACCCACGTCTCACTGGACCGGCTGAAGCAGAGCTACCAGTCGGCGCACCCCCGCGCCTGACCCGCCGGGTCGACGAGTCTCTCATCGGATCGGTCGGGTCGGCAGCAGCACCGCCCGCGGAACCACCCCGAGGTAGCGCATCGGTGACACGTACTCGCCATCCACCCGCACGCCCAGATGCAGGCAGAATCGCACGCAATGATCGCCGACGACCACCGTGCCGATGATCTCCCCGGCCGACACCGGCTCGCCCGCCGACCGGCTTGCCAGCACCGGTTCATAGCTGGAGATCAGCCCGCCAGGATGCCGGATCGACAGCACCGGCCGATCCACCACCACACCTGCGAAGTGCACGATGCCCGCCGCCGGCGCGCGTACCTCGGCGCCCAGGGCGGCCCGGAGGTCAACCCCGCGGTGCCCGGCCGAGTATGGAGTCGCCGGAGCGAGGAAGGGACGGTCGACGACCCGCGGCGGGTCGACCGGCCACACCCAGGTCGGGGCGGCATCCGCCGTCTCACCCGGATCGGCGACGGCGAAAGAGGGCCCGGATGCGGCAAGCAGCAGCACAGCCAGAAGCACATAACGCATCCCTCATCGTGACCCGCCGTCCGGCCGCGGACTACCTCAAGCTCGCCGTCCGGGGACACGCACGAATGTGGGGGAGTGGTGGCCTGAGCCCGGGCTCGGTGGGTGATACGATTGACCCCGCATTCCGCGATCTGCGGAGTGACTACGCGTGCCCAGCGTGTGTTCGCACACGCCATCGCATCCATTCGGTCCCGTTGCAGCACTTTGCAGGCAGCGGGCGGATGCGCCGGGCACCAGGATTCGCGCCATCCGGCCGCGATATCAACTGAGAACGACGCCCTCGCGCGTCATGAAAAGGAGCACGGCCATGGCCGTCGTAACAATCCGCCAGCTGCTCGACAGCGGCGTTCACTTCGGGCACCAGACCCGCCGTTGGAACCCGAAGATGAAGCGCTTCATCTTCACCGAGCGTTCCGGCATCTACATCATCGACCTGCAGCAGTCGCTCGCCTACATTGACAAGGCCTACGACTTCGTCAAGGAGACGGTTGCCCACGGCGGCACCATCCTCTTCGTCGGCACCAAGAAGCAGGCGCAGGAATCCATCGCCGAGCAGGCGACCCGCGTCGGCCAGCCCTACGTCAACCAGCGTTGGCTCGGTGGCCTTCTCACCAACTTCCAGACCGTCTCGAAGCGCCTCGCTCGCATGAAGGAGCTCGAGGAGGTCGACTTCGACGACACCACCAAGGGCTTCACCAAGAAGGAGCTCCTGATCAAGCGTCGTGAGCTCGACAAGCTGCACAAGACGCTCGGTGGTATCCGCAACCTCACCAAGACGCCGTCGGCGCTGTGGGTTGTCGACACCAAGAAGGAGCACCTCGCGATCGACGAGGCCAAGAAGCTCGGTATCCCCGTCATCGGCATCCTCGACACCAACTG
>JBEVDR010000034.1:0-8964 GCA_040513215.1 Microbacteriaceae bacterium
AGTCGGCCGTCGCTCACGGCCACGTCGGCAACTCGGCGGCCGTGTTCCCCCTCCAGCGCATCGGGGTCGAGGTGCTGCCGGTCAACACGGTGAACTTCTCCAACCACACGGGGTACGGCGCCTGGCGCGGATCCCTCATCGCCCCCGAGGATGTGCACGACGTGATCCTCGGCATCGAGGAACGGGGCATCCTCCCCCAGATCGACGTCGTGCTCTCCGGCTACCAGGGCGGCACCGGCATCGGCGACGTCATCGTCGATGCGGTGCAGCGCGTCAAGGCGGCCAACCCCTCGGCCATCTACGCGTGTGACCCGGTGATGGGCAACGCCAAGTCCGGCTGCTTTGTGGCGCCCGAGATTCCCCACCTGCTGCGGGACCGAGTGGTCCCGGTGGCCGACATCATCACGCCGAACCAGTTCGAGTTGGGCTTCCTCACCGGCACCGAACCCGCGACGCTGGACGCGACCCTCGAATCCGTCGACCTCGCCCGGGCGATGGGACCGGGCACCGTGCTCGTGACGAGTGTGGAACGCCCCGACCGCGAGCCCGGCACCATCGAGATGCTCGCCGTGGATGCTGACGGCGCGTGGATCGTGCAGACTCCCCACCTGCCCTTCAAAGCCAACGGCTCGGGCGACGTCACCGCGGCGCTGTTCTCGGCGCACTACCGCGCCACCGGTGACGCCGCGGTGGCGCTGGAACGGACCGCGTCCAGCGTGTTCGATCTCATCGAGCTGACGTATCAGTCGGGTGAGCGCGAACTGCAGCTCGTGCAGGCGCAGAACTTCTACCCGCACCCGCGGATGCAGTTCTCCGCCGTCCGCGTGCGCTGACCAGGTCTGGCCGCGAAGGCCCAACCACGCGAGTCCGACACGCGTCAGCCCAGGTCGATCCGGCCGTTGACCCGGCGGGGCACGGTGACGCTGTCGTCACGTAATTCCTCGGGCAGCAATGCCGCGGGCGCATCCTGGAAGGACACGGGGCGAAGCCAGCGATCGATCGCGGAACTGCCGACCGAGGTGTGCGCTGCGCTCGTCGCCGCCGGGTACGGACCACCGTGGGTCATCGACCACACGACCGCGACACCGGTGGGCACATCGTTGAAGACAAGCCGACCGGCGGCCTCGGTCATCGCCTCGGTGAGCGCGCCCAGCGACGCCACGTCGTCGTCCTCATACATCAACGACGTTGTGAGCTGCCCGCCCAGGCGCCCGAGCGCGGCTGGCAGGTCGGCGACCTCTCGGTAGCGCACGACGATGGCTGCCGGCCCGAACGCCTCCTCAAGGAATGCCCCCGAGAGGTCGTCGATGTCCACACCGACGAGTGTGGCCCCTCGCTCCTCGGTACCCCCACCGGTCAGCGCCGTTGCCCCGGGCTGGCCGGTCCACGCGGCCACGCTCTCGCTGAAACGCTGTTGCACGGTGTCGTTGAGCAGCGTCTGCGGCGGTACTGACGCGAGCGCGGCGGCCAGCTGTTCCACGAGTTCGTCGCCGGCTGAATCCGGAACGAACACGAGGTTGGGCTTCGTGCAGAGTTGGCCGGCGCTGCCTGAGATGGATGCGGCGAGTTGGCCGGCGATCTGCTGCCCTCGAGCGAGCGCGGCCGCCGGGGTTACGATGACCGGGTTCAGGCTGCCGAGCTCGCCGAAGAACGGGATCGGCGTGGGGCGGGCCGACGCCAGATCGAACAGCGCGCGCCCGGCACCGGTAGATCCGGTGAACCCGACCGCCCTGATGTGCTCATCAAGCACCAGATTCCGGCCTGCTTCGAAACCGGCGACAAGCCCGACCGTGGCCGGCGGCAGGTTGGTGCGGGCGACCGCACGACTCAGGGCCGCGAAACTGCGTGCGCTGGTGAGCGGATGCCCCGGATGCGCCTTGATGACGACGGGACAGCCCGCCGCCAGGGCCGACACGGTGTCTCCGCCGGGCACGCTGAAGGCGAGCGGGAAGTTGCTGGCGCCGAACACGGCGACCGCCCCAATCGGCATTCGGGTGCGGCGGATGTCAGGGGTTGTGTCGGTGGCGTGGTCGATGGTGGCACCGAGGTATCCCCCGTCGTCGAGTACTGCGGCAAAGAGCAACGCCTGATTGATCGTGCGGTTCATCTCGCCCGTGAGCCGGGCCGGCGAGAGCGAGGTCTCGGCCACGGCGAGGCGTTCGATCTCCTCACGATCGGCCGACAATTCATCGGCGATGGTGCGCAGCAGCAGCGCGCGCTCGGCACGGCTCGTGCGGCCATACTCGGCGGCCGCCGCGCCTGCGGCCGCACACACGGCGCGCACGTCATCGGCACTGAACTCGAGAGTGGGGAGCATCAGCCCTTGACCGCCCCTGCGCTGAGGCCCTGCACAAGGAACTTCTGCACGTAGGCGAAGAGTACGACGACCGGCACGATCGCGATGACGCCACCGGCGGCGAGGGCACCGAAGTCGGTGCCGAATTCACCGAGCAGGTAGCTCAGGCCCACCGGAACAGTGAACCGGTCCTGGCTGCTGAGGAACATGATGGCGAACAGGAAATTGTTCCAGGCGCTGATGAACGCGAACGAGCCCACGGCAACGATGCCGGGTTTCAGCAGCGGCAGAATGACGAGCCGGAACGCTTGGATGCGGGTGCAACCGTCGACCCAGGCCGCCTCCTCGAGTTCCATCGGCACGTTTCGGATGAATCCGGCCATCAGGATCAGCGACAGCGGCAGGTGGAAGACGGTGTCGGAGATGATCAGGCTCCACAGGCTGTTGGTGAGGCCGAGCGTGTTGAAGATCTCGAACAGCGGGATCAGCATCATCGCGCCGGGCACGAACTGGGTGCACAGCATGGCCACCAGGAACAGCGCCTTGCCCTTGAACGGGAACCGGGCCAGCGCGTACCCACCGAGCAGGGCGATCAGGGTGGAGACGACCAAGCTCATGATGGCAACGAACAGGCTGTTCTGGAAGTAGATCCCGAAGCCGGACCCGTTCCAGACGGTGATGAAGTGATCGAAGGTGATCGGCCACGGCACCAGGGAGGTGGAGCCGGTTGGCCGGAACGCAAACAGCAGCATCCAATAGAAGGGAACCATGGTGAAGATCAGGAACAGCCCGACGGGCACATACGTGAGCACCCGGTCGATGCGGCGTGCCCGTTTCTTCTCCGCGCTCACGGGGCGCACCGGTGGTGGCGTGTGGCGTCGGGCGGGTGTGGTGGTGCTGGGCGGAGTGAGCAGGGCGGTCACTTGTCGTCCCCTTTGGTCTTGGTAACGCGTAGGTAGATCAGCGAGAAGAAGGTGAGAATCACGAACGCCACGACGGTGAGCGCCGAACCGTACCCGAAGTCACGATCGTGGATGGCCGTCTGGGCGACATAGAGCGGCAGCGTCGTGGTGGCGCTCGCCGGCCCGCCGCCGGTGAGCGTGTAGAGCAGGTCGACGTTGTTGAATTCCCACACCGCACGCAGCAGCGTGGCGATGATGACCGCCTGGCGGATGTGCGGCCAGGTGATGGAGGTGAACTGGCGGATCTTGCCCGCACCGTCGACATTGGCCGATTCATAGAGCTCCAGCGAAACGGACTGCAGGTCGGCGAGGATCAGGATGGCGAAGAACGGGATGCCCTTCCACAGTTCGGCCAGGACGACGGCCCAGAACGTGGTGTCGCCGGCCAGGAACGAGGTGCCGTATTCGCCGATGCCGATATCGGCCAGGTAACGGCCGATGCCGGTGGACGGGTTGTAGATCAGGATCCAGATGGTCGTGGTGAGGATGCCGGACACCGCCCACGGGGAGAAGACCAGCGCCCGGGCAATGCCGCGGCCGATGAAGGTCTTGTTGATCAGCAGGGCGAGGGCGAGGCCGAAGACGAACTGCAGACCGACTTCCACGACCACCCATTGCGCGGTGAAGCTGAGGCTGCGCCAGAACAGGGGGTCAGAGCCCAGGGCGATGAAGTTGTCGAGGCCGGCGAAGCCGTCTTTCCAGGGTTGGGTGACGTTGGAGTGTTGCAGGCTGAAGTAGAAGACGCTGCCGACCGGGTACACCAGGAAGACAATCGTGAGGATCGCAGCCGGGGCGATGAGGAAGTACGGGTAGTACCGGGCCAGACGCCCGGCGGTGGGCTTGGCTCGCACAGTGAGGATGCGCTTGGGGCGCTCGGTGAGGGTGGGAAGTGCCATGGGAAGATGCCTCCTGGACAGCGGTGATGAAGGGGGCGCCGGGGTACTCCGGCGCCCCCGGGGTGGCGGGGAGGCTTACTTCCCCAGATACTCCTGCTGCGCCTCGGTGAGGCTTGCGGCCGCCGCGGTCAGGAACTCCTTGACGGTCAGGTCTCCCTGCAGCACCCGCTGCCACTCCGGCAGCAGGTCGGTGGTGGTGATGGCGTTGAACTCGGGCAGGTAGTACGGCTGCTGGAGCAGGACCGCGTCGGGCTGCGCGGCGGCGGCGAGCGCGGACTGCATCGGCTGGTTCTCGGTCACCCAGGGTTCGTCGGCAACCTCGAGGTTGCCGGGGAGGTAACCGGATTTTTCGGCCCAGAAGCTGTTGCCCTCCGCGCCCATGGTGAACTCGAGGAATTTCCAGGCGGCTTCCTTGTTCTCGCTGTTCTTGAACATCGAGAACCCGGTGGTCATCCAGCCGGTGAGGATGGTGGAACCGTCGTCGGCGGGGAACGGCGCGACGCCTTCGACCGCATCCGCGCCGAGCGCGGCGACGTGCGACGGGTACGAGCCGATGCTGTGGCTCAGCATGGCCGTGCCACCGGCACCGAACTGGGCCACCATGGTCTTGAAGTCGGCGGTGAGGTCGCTCTGGGCGGTGTTGACGTCGTAGAGGGCGGCGTATTCTTCGGCCGCCTTGATCACCTTCGGGTCGTCGAGGGTGGACGTGCCGTCCTTACGGAAGAAGGTGTCGACCCCGGCCTTGGGATAGACCATTTCGACGAACTGCGGGAAGAACCCGGCGCCGCCACGGATGGTGTAGCCGAACTGGCCGGTGGAGCGGTCGGTGAGGGTGTCCGCCGCCGTGTAGAAGTCGTCCCAGGTTGCGGGAGCCTCCAGGCCGGCAGCGGCGAACAGGTCGGCGCGATAGTAGATGACGTCGGCCAGGCTGGTCGCCGGAGTCAGATACAGCTTGCCGTCGGGCGACGCGGCCTTCGACGACTCGGTCATCGCGGGCGAGATCTTGTCGTTCCAGCCGCCGTCGTCGAACTGCTCGTCGATGGGTTCGAGTGCGTCCTGCGCGACGAGCGCGGCGATATCGGAGGCCTTCGGTGTGACCAGGTCCGGAGTGGACTTGGTGGCGATGGCGGTGCTGATCTTCTGCATGTACGAGTCGGTGGGCAGACCCAGGTAATTCACCGTGATGCCGGGATTCTCTTTCTCGAACATGTCGATGAGAGTCTTGAGGTTCTCGGTGCGTTCGGGGCGGGTGTCGGTGTCCCACAGTTCCAGCACCACATCCTCGCCGTCGGCTGCCGCCTCGCCGGATGCTCCGCCGCAACCGCTCAGGGCGAGCGTGCTGGCGAGGGCAATGCCCACCACCGTGCTCACATTCTTCTTGCGGCGCATCTGGCGCGAAGCCAGTTCTCTGTCACGCTTCATTGCGTTACCTCCATGGTAGGTCGGCAGAATTTCCTGCTGTCAGGATCATATATTACATACGATGTACCTGATATGGTGTGATCAGAGAAAAAAGGAGCCAATGTGAACCTCAATGCAGCGTCGCAGTTGTTACAAGCGCCCTCCCGGACAGGCCTCGTCGTCGAGGCTCTCCGGCGCGCCATCCTCACCGGTGAACTGCCGGCCGGTCAGGCCTTGGTCGAAGCGGACCTCGCCCGCCGCTTCGGCATCTCCAAGACGCCCGTGCGAGAGGCGTTGAAGACGCTGGTCGGCGCGGGCCTGGTCACCATGAGCGAATACAAGGGCGCGACGGTGCGCGTGGTCGACGAGAACATGGCCAACAACGTCTTCGACGTGCGCACCCTGCTCGAACCCGTGGCAGTGGCCCGAACCGTGGAACGGGGGCTGGATCTCGACCTTGCTCAGAGCGCCCTGGACCGGGCCTCCGCCGCATCCGACGAGGCCGAACGAAGCCTGGCCAATCGTGACTTCCATCAGCTGCTCTATTCCAACTGCGGCAACGACATCCTCGTTGACATGCTGAACGGGCTGCGCGAGCAGACCGCTCTCATCACGGTGAACACCTGGACACAGAAGCCGTCCTGGGAGCACGAGGCGACCGAGCATGCCGACATTCTCGCCGCCGCCCGCGCCGGCGACTCCGGGCTCGCTGCCGAGCTGGTGCTCAACCACATCCGCAGTTTCGAATCCCGCGCCGTGGGCCAGATCAAGGACGAGGCATGAATTTCCCCGAGCAGCGCGCGGCCCTGGCGGACATCGTCGCCATCCCGGTCACCCCCTACCGCGACGGCGCGGTAGACCTGCCTACCTTCGCGGCCCTGCTGCGACGACTGGTCGACAACGGCGTCACCACCATCACTCCCAACGGCAACACCAGCGAGTTCTACGCCCTCTCGGCGAGCGAGCGCCGCGAGCTCATCCTCGCCTCCGCCGAGGCCGCCGGGCACGACGCCCACCTGCTGCTCGGCGTGGGCCACGACGTGGCCACGGCGCTCGACGATGTCCGCATCGGTGAGTCGGTCGGCATCCGCATGGCCATGATCCACCAACCCGTGCACCCGCACATTTCGCAGGCCGGCTGGCTCGATTACCACAGCCGCATCGCCGCGGCGGCACCGGAGATTGCCTTTGTGCTCTACATCCGCAATGAATGGGTCAACGCGGCCATGTTGCGGGATCTCGCAGACCGCTGCCCCAATGTCATCGGCATCAAGTACGCCGTGACCGACCCGACAGTTTTCGGCCGCATCCGCCAAGAAGCGGGCGCAGACCGATTCGTCTGGATTGCCGGTCTCGCCGAGCCGTACGCCCTGTCGTACTCCGTGCACGGCGCGAGCGGTTTCACCTCGGGGCTTGTGAATGTGAACCCCCGCCTGTCGATTGCGCTGCGCGATGCGTTGCGCACCGGCGACACGGACCATGCCCTCGTGCTGCTGGGGCGCATCGCCCGATTCGAGGAACTGCGGGCGGAGAATCGGTCGGCCAACAATGTGAGCGTGGTGAAAGAGGCTCTCGCCCAACTCGGCCTCTGCGATCCCTTCATCCGGCCGCCCAGCTCGGTGCCCGATGCTGCCACCCGCGCGGAAATCAGCACGATCCTGGCTGCCTGGAGCGCCGTTGATGATCTGCGGCTGGAGCAGACCGCGCCGGCAGCGCCGGCCGAGGCGGTGCGACTGTGAAGATCACGGGCCTGAAAACGTTCATGCAGCGGGTAGGCAATCGTCCCCGACTGCTCGTGCGCATCGACACCGACGAAGGCATCAGCGGGTGGGGCGAGGCCTACAACCATGGACCCGACCTGGCCCTGCCGCCGGTGTTGGACTACTTTTTCGATCAGATCGCCGGCGACGACCCCCGACGCGTCGAATTCATCACCCAGAAGCTCATCCGCAAGGCGCGCTTTCCACAAGGGGCGATCGGGCTGGCGGCGATCTCGGCCATCGACCATGCACTCTGGGACATCGCCGCGAAGGCTCTCGGTGTGCCTGTCTATGCCCTGCTCGGCGGCGCGGTGCGTGATCGGGTGGCCGTCTATTGCGGCGTGTACTCTGCCCCTGATCCGCTGGAGTGCGCCGACATCACCCAAGAGCTGAACGATCGGTTCGGCTTCACTGCCTTCAAGCTCAGCCCTTTCCGCGGCGATCTGCACAACCGGCGCTGGGGCCTGGTGGTGAACGAGACCGCCGACTACTTCGGCGCGGTGCGAGCAGCCTGCTCAGACGAATGGGACTTCGCCTTCGACGCGCATGCCAAAATTTTCGAGCCCTATCAGGCGATCCAGCTGGGCAACGCTCTCGCTCCGTACCAGCCGTTGTTCTTCGAGGAGCCGATCCGGCCGGAGTATTTCCCGGCCTGGGCGCGACTGCGCGCCGAGTTGACCGTGCCGCTGGCCACCGGGGAGAGCCTGTACTCCCCCAACGAATTCCTCAGCCTGCTGTCCGTGGGCGGCGCTGACATCGTGCAGCCCGACATCTGCGTCGTCGGCGGCCTCTCCCAGATGCGTCGGATCGCCACCCTGGCGGAGGCGCACTTCACGACGGTGGCCCCGCATAACCCGATGGGCCCGCTCGCGGTGGCCCACAACCTGCATTTCGCGGCGGCCTGCAGCAACTTTTCGATCCTGGAATACAAGCTCGAGGAAACCACCTGGTGCCTCGACCCCTACCTCCCGGTCGATGGTCACCTCGAGCTACGGCCCGACCGTCCGGGATGGGGCGTGGAGATCGATGAGTCGGTTCTGGCCGAAGACGACTACATCCATTGGGAACGGGTACTGCCGGTTCGGCCAGACGGATCGCTCGCCTACTGCTGACCCGTGTCCGCCGGGGCGCGGCTTAGGACTCCGAGGGCTCCATCGGCAGTTCAGCGCCGTAATTCCACGACAGGATGGCCGGCTGCTCGCGGTAGTAGCTGAGCACGGAGACCGATCCGGCATCCAGGGTGATCTGAGCGCCGAATCGAGGTGCCATTCTCAGGTACACGGCGGTCAGGATGCGCAGGAAGTGGCCGTGCGCGATCAGGGCGACATCTCCGTGCTCCATCGCGGGCAGCACACGCGTGAGCACGCGCGAGGCGCGGGCGGCTACCTCCTCGACCGTCTCGCCGGGCGTCTCCCCCCGAATGACGCCGTGGGTGAAGGCGCTCCAGTTGTAGCCGAGCTCACGGCGGATCTCGCGCGTCGTGCGCCCCTCGTATCCGCCGTAGTCCCATTCAACAAGAAACGGATCGACCTCGGCCTCAAGGCCGGCGAGTTCCGCGGTTCGTCGCGCCCGCTCCAGCGGCGAGGTCAGAACGAGGGAGAAATCGTAATCGGCGACCAACCGGCCCGCGCCGCGGGCGAGATCCTCGC
>JBEVDR010000035.1:0-12948 GCA_040513215.1 Microbacteriaceae bacterium
GGCCTGGAACCTCGCGGACTCAGGCTCCGTGGCCTGCATCGTCGAATCCGCCGACCACTCCGCGCGCGTCGATGAGATCCGCGCCGACGTGCCGCTGGTGCGGTCGGTCTGGGAGATGCACCGCGGCGACCTCGACAAGCTCGTCGAGCAGGGCAAGGGCGTCTCGGACGAAGAGATCGAGCGTCGCCGCAACCTCGCCAACGGCGCCGATATCGCCACGCTGATCTACACGTCCGGCTCGACGGGCCGCCCGAAGGGCTGCGTGCTCACGCACAGCAACTTCGTCGAGCTCACGCGCAACTCGGTCAGGGCGCTGAGTGAGGTCGTCGCGAGGCCCGGCGCCTCGACGCTGCTGTTCATCACGACGGCGCACATCTTCGCGCGCTTCATCTCGATCCTGAACATCGTCGGCGGCGTGAAGACGGGCCACCAGCCCGACACCAAGCACCTCCTGCCGGCCCTCGCGTCGTTCAAGCCGACGTATCTCCTCGCCGTCCCCCGCGTGTGCGAGACGGTCTACAACTCCGCCGAGCAGAAGGCCGAGGCCGGTGGCAAGGGCAAGATCTTCCGCACCGCCGCGAAGACGGCGATCGACCACTCGAAGCTGGAGCAGCAGGGCAAGAAGATCCCGCTGATGATGAAGATCAAGTTCGCGCTCTTCGATCGGCTCGTCTACAGCAAGCTCAAGGCGGCGATGGGCGGCAACGTGAAGTACGCCGTGTCCGGCTCCGCCCCGCTCGGCTCGCGTCTCGGCCACTTCTTCCACAGTCTCGGGATCAAGATCCTTGAGGGCTACGGCCTGACCGAGACCACGGCGCCGGCGACGGTCAACCTGGTTGACCGGTTCAAGATCGGCACCACCGGCCCGGCGCTGCCGGGCGTCGGCATCAAGATCGCCGAGGACGGAGAGATCTGGGTGCGCGGCATCAACGTGTTCGGCGGCTATTGGAACAACCCGCAGGCCACCGCTGAGGTGTTCGAGGGCGACTGGTTCAAGACCGGCGACCTCGGCCAGGTGGACTCGGAGGGCTATCTCACCATCACCGGGCGTAAGAAGGAGATCATCGTCACCGCCGGAGGCAAGAACGTGGCACCCGCCGCTCTGGAGGACCCGATCCGGGCGCATCCGCTGGTCGGTCAGGTGATCGTCGTCGGCGACCAGCGTCCGTTCATCAGCGCCCTGGTCACCCTGGATCCCGAGATGCTGCCCGTGTGGCTGAACAACAACGGCGAACCTGCAGACCAGAGCATCGCCGAGGCCGCGGTGAACCCCAAGGTGATCGACGAGATCCAGCGCGCCATCGATGCGGCCAACGACCTGGTATCGCGGGCCGAGTCAATCCGCCGGTTCACGGTGCTCGCCACCGACCTCACCGAGGCGAGCGGACACCTGACCCCGAAGATGAGCATCAAGCGCGACGTGATCCTGCGGGACTTCGCCACCGTGATCGATGGGATGTACGTGTCACAGCCGGCGACCGAGGGCCACTCACTGTCGCACTAGCCGGCAACGCCAGGCGCCGCTAGTACCAGGGCGCCTGGCGAATGGCTCGCATCGCTTCGCGCTTGGCCTCGGGTTCGAGTCCCTCGATGAACAGGTGACCGTCGAGGTGATCGACCTCGTGCTGCAGCGCCTGCGCCATCAGCCCGCTGCCGCCGAGCTCGATCGGGTTGCCGTCGAGGTCGATGCCGGTGACCCTGGCGTACGGGTAGCGGCGGCGTTGGAAGTAGAAGCCGGGCACCGACAGGCAGCCCTCGTCGACCAGGTCGGGTTCGCCGGAGAGTTCGACGATCACCGGGTTCAGGATGTAGCCGACCTCGCCGTCCACGTTGTAGCTGAACGCCCGCAGGTTGACGCCGATCTGGCAGGCGGCGACGCCCGCACGGCCAGGCAGCTTGACCGAGTCGATCAGGTCGTCGACGAGCGCCTTCGCCTTGGGGTCGCCCGGGGTGACGGGGTCGGAAACGGAGCGGAGCACGGGGTCCCCGAAGACACGAATGTCACGCGCGGTCATAGCGTTGGTCCTACTTCTTGGTCGAATGCGGTTCGGCGTTGGGCAGAGCGTCAGGCGGTGCGCCGGGCGGGGAGCCCGTCGACGACGAGGGCGGCCAGCTCGCGGGCGGCATCCTTGGTGATCTGCTTCAGTTCCTTGTAGTTCACTACCGAGCCCGCGGCCAGCTGCGGGTCATACGGGATGCGCACGATCTCACGCACCCGCGACCGGAAGTGCGACTCGATCTCGTCGAGCTTCACCAGGTTGGTGCCCTGTGTCGCGGTGTTCAACGCCACGACGGCGTTGCGGACCAGGTCGCCGTACCCGTTGGCTTCCAGCCAGGTGAGGGTTTCCGAGGCAAGCCGTGCCTCGTCGACGCTGCCGCCGGAGACGATCACCACGGAGTCGGCGCGTTGCAGGGTGGCGCGCATCACGGAGTGCACGATGCCGGTGCCGCAGTCGGTGAGCACGATCGAGTAGAACCGGCTGCACAGGTCGGCCACCACGTTGTAGTCGTTCTCATCGAACGCCTCGGACAGCATCGGGTCGGTGTCCGACGCGAGGATGTCCAGACGGGTCTCGTCCCGGCTGACCAAGGTGGAGAAGTCGGTGAAGCCGCCGATGGATGCCGCCTTAGTGACGACGTCGCGCACGGTGGCCCTGGTCTGCTTGGCGACCCGCTCGGACAGGGTTCCCCGGTCGGGGTTGGCGTCGATCGCGACGATCCGGTCTTCCCGGACGTCGGCGAGGGCCATGCCCATCAGTGTGGTGATCGTGGTCTTACCGACGCCGCCCTTGCGGGTGAGCACCGGCACGAACCGGGTGCCGCCCTCGAACGCCTTGGAGATGCGGGCGTCGACGGCACGGCGGGCACGATACTTGGCGGAGTCGCCCAGGTTCACCTGGTGGAAGGTCACGCCATAGACGAAGCGCGGCCATCCGCCGCGCGGCGACGGTCGTCCGAACTTCTTGCCCTCGAGCAGCCGGTCGGCGGTGAGCATCGCCGAGGACTCCGGCGTGGCCGAGGCATCGCCACGGAGCCGCGCCTGCCTGCTGTATTGTGCCCGGTCATCGGCAACGGCGACCGGTGTCAGGTCGATCGCGGTAGTGGTGATCGGAGTGGGCGCAATATAGCCGGGGTTCACCGCGACATCATCGATCGCGACCAAGATCTCGTCCGCGGGAACGGCGCGCACCGGCGCGGGCAGGTCGATGTCGATCGTCAACGACTCGGGCAGCACCGCCGTGAGGTCGGGCCCTGCGAGTTCGACGAGCTCAGCAGACGAGGCTGCGGCATCCACCGATTCCGACTCGAGGAGCGAGCCCTCTGGGTCGGTGTCGTTGCTCTGATTGATCGCCACGTGGTGCAGTCCCTTTCGGTGGTTGACGTTTGAGCTTATCGCTGGCCTGCCGCCGAACCGAACATTGGTCGTTATGACAGTGTTGAGGACCGTCCCTAGGCCACCGGGTCGATGACCACCAGCAGGTCACCGGCTTCCACCTGCTGGGTGCGGCCGATCGCAACGCGGCGGACAGTTCCGGCGACGGGCGCGGTGATCGCTGCCTCCATCTTCATCGCCTCGATCGACGCCACGCTCTCCCCTGCGGACACGGTCGTGCCGGGCTCCACCTGGAGTGTCACCACACCGGAGAACGGGGCGGCCACCTGGCCGGGCTCGGCAGGATCGGCCTTCTCGGCGCTGGTGACGTTCACGGCAATGCTGGTGTCGCGGACGAAGACCGGGCGGAGCTGGCCGTTCAGGGTGGCCATGACGGTGCGCATGCCCTTTTCGTCGGCTTCGCTGATCGCTTCGAGACCGACGTAGAGGCTCACGCCCTTCTCGATGTCGACGACATGCTCGGTTCCCGGCTTCAGCCCGTACAGGTAGTCGACGGTGTCGAGCACCGACAGGTCGCCGTAGGTGATGCGGCCTTCTTCGAACTGCTTGGTCGGCGCGGGGAACAGCAACCGGTTGAGTGCGCTGCGCCGGGCTGCGGCGTCGCCGGCGAGCGACTCGCGGTCGGCGTCGCTGATGTCGGTCATGCCGATCTTCACAGTGCGGCCCTCGAGCACCTTGGTGCGGAACGGCTCAGGCCAGCCGCCTGGCAGGTCGCCGAGCTCTCCTGCCATGAAGCCGATCACCGAGTCGGGGATGTCGTACTTCTGCGGGTTCTGCTCGAAGTCGTCCGGGTCGGCGCCGCTCGCGGCGAGCTGCAGGGCAAGGTCGCCGACGACCTTGCTGGACGGGGTGACCTTAGTGGGGCGGCCGAGGATCCGGTTCGCCGCGGCGTACCAGTCCTCCACCTTCACGAACTGGTCGCCGAGGCCGAGGGCGATGGCCTGCTGACGCAGGTTCGACAACTGGCCGCCGGGGATCTCGTGCTTATACACGCGGCCGGTGGGGCCGGGCAGGCCGGATTCGAACGGCTTGTAGACGCGCCGCACGGCTTCCCAATACGGCTCCAGGTCGCTGACCGCCTGCAGTGACAGGCCGGTGTCCCGTTCGGTGTGCGCGAGCGCGGCCACGAGGGCGGATGCCGAGGGCTGGCTGGTCGTGCCGGCCATCGGGGCGCTCGCCACGTCGACGGCATCCGCACCGGCCACGCTGGCCGCGATCAACGTGGCCAACTGGCCGCCGGCGGTGTCGTGGGTGTGCACGTGCACCGGCAGGTCGAAGCGTTCCCGCAGCGCGGTGACCAGCTTGCTCGCCGCTCCGGCGCGCAGCAGTCCGGCCATGTCCTTGATTGCCAGGATGTGGGCCCCGGACTCGACGATCTGTTCCGCGAGGCGCAGGTAGTAGTCGAGCGTGTAGAGGTCTTCGTTCGGGTCGAGCATGTCGCCGGAGTAACAGAACGCCACCTCGGCAACGGTGCTGCCAGTGCCGAGCACGGCGTCGATCGCCGGACGCATCTGTGACACGTCGTTGAGCGCGTCGAAGATACGGAAGATGTCGACGCCGGTGGCGGCGGCTTCCTGCACGAAGGCGTCGGTCACCTCGGTCGGGTACGGCGTGTAGCCGACCGTGTTGCGGCCGCGCAGCAGCATCTGCAGGTTGATGTTCGGCAGGTTCTCCCGGAACAGGGCGAGCCGCTCCCACGGGTCTTCGCCGAGGAACCGCAGCGCGACGTCATAGGTGGCACCGCCCCAGGCCTCCACCGACAGCAGCTCGGGCGTCAACCGGGCGACGTGCGGCAGCACGGCGGCGAGGTCCTTGGTGCGCACCCGGGTGGCCAGCAGTGACTGGTGGGCGTCGCGGAAGGTGGTGTCGGTGACGGCCAGCGCCGTCTGCGCCCGGAGGTCGGCGGCGAACCCGGCCGGGCCGAGCTCCTGCAGTCGCTGGCGTGAGCCCTTCGGCGCTGCGGCCTCCAGGTCGACGGCCGGTAGTTTGGCGGCCGGGTCGAGCAGGCCATCGCCGTGCCCGTTGGGCTGGTTCACGGTGACGTCGGCCAGCCAGTTCAGGATGCGCGAACCGCGGTCCTTGGACGCGTTCTCGTGCACCAGGTTGGGTCGTTCGTCGATGAAGGAGGTGCTCAGGTCACCGGCGATGAAGGCCGGGTCGTCGAGGACCGCCTGCAGGAAGGGGATGTTCGTGGAGACGCCGCGGATGCGGAACTCGGCAAGGCCTCGCCGGGCGCGAGTGACCGCGGCGGCGAAGTCGCGTCCGCGGCAGGTCATCTTGGCGAGCATCGAGTCGAAGTGCGGGCTGATCTGCGCGCCAGCGGCGACCGTGCCGCCGTCGAGCCGGATGCCGGCACCACCGGGCGAGCGGTAGGTGGAGATCTTGCCGGTGTCAGGTCGGAAGTTCTGGGTGGGGTCTTCCGTGGTGATGCGGCACTGCAGGGCGGCGCCCCGCAGCGACAGCTGGTGCTGCTGCAGGCCGAGCTGCTGCAGGGTCTCGCCGGCGGCGATCCGCATCTGGGACTGCACCAGGTCGACATCCGTTACCTCTTCGGTGACCGTGTGCTCCACCTGGATGCGCGGGTTCATCTCGATGAACACGTGCTTGCCCTTGTTGGGGCCGACCGTGTCGAGCAGGAACTCGACGGTTCCCGCGTTGACGTAGTTGATCGACTTGGCGAAGGCCACGGCGTCGCGGTAGAGCGCCTGCCGGGTGTCCTCGTCGAGGTTTGGGGCCGGCGCGATCTCGATGACCTTCTGGTTGCGTCGCTGCACCGAGCAGTCCCGCTCGAACAGGTGCACCGTCTCACCGCTCGCGTCGGCGAGGATCTGCACCTCGATGTGGCGCGGGCGGAGCACCGCCTGCTCGAGGAACATGGTCGGGTCGCCGAACGCGCTGTCGGCCTCGCGCATGGCCTCTACGAGCGCGGGGCGCAGCTCCTCGCGGCTGTTCACCCGACGCATGCCGCGGCCGCCGCCGCCGGCCACCGCCTTGGCGAAGACGGGGAAACCGATCTCATCGGCTGCGGCGACGAGCACCTCGATGTCGGTGGTGGCCGGCGAGGACTTGAGCACGGGGACGCCTGCAGCGATCGCGTGCTCCTTCGCGGTGACCTTGTTGCCGGCCATCTCGAGCACCGCGGTGTGCGGGCCGATGAAGGTGATGCCGTTGTCGGCGGCGGCCTGGGCGAGGTCGGGGTTCTCGGACAGGAAGCCGTATCCCGGGTAGATGGCGTCGGCGCCGCTCTGCTTGGCGACGCGGATGATCTCGTCGACGTCTAGGTAGGCACGCACCGGATGACCGATTTCACCGATCTGGTACGCCTCATCCGCCTTCAAGCGGTGCAGCGAGTTACGGTCCTCGTACGGGAACACCGCGACGGTCTTGGCGCCCAGTTCGTACGCGGCACGGAATGCCCTGATCGCGATTTCTCCACGATTGGCAACGAGAATCTTGGTGAACATCAAGTCCCTTCCTGACTGCCATCGAGCCTACCGGCCACCCGGGACTCACTCGTTCGGGGGGTGACCGCCAACTGAGAGAACATTTAGGAATTTTTAGACTGCGGAAGGTATGGTCTGTATTCGTGCATGTTCTGAGCGTCAGCTCCCTGAAGGGGGGCGTGGGAAAGACCACCGTCACGCTTGGGCTCGCCTCGGCGGCGTTCGCCAAGGGCCTGCGCACTCTCGTGGTGGACCTTGACCCGCAATCGGACGTGTCGACCGGCATGGACATCGTTGTCGGCGGTCACCTGAATGTGGCGGACGTGCTCGCAGCGCCCAAGGAGAAGACCGTACGGGCGGCGATTGCGCCGTCTGGGTGGACCAAGGGCCGACCGGGCAAGGTCGATGTCCTGATCGGCAGCCCGTCGGCGTTGAACTTCGACGGACCGCACCCGAGCATCCGCGACATCTGGAAGCTCGAGGAGGCCCTCGCCCACGTCGAGGCCGACTACGACCTGGTACTCATCGACTGCGCGCCGTCGCTCAACGCGCTCACCCGCACCGCGTGGGCCGCCAGCGACCGGGTGACCGTGGTCACCGAGCCTGGCCTGTTCTCGGTCGCCGCTGCCGACCGTGCCTTGCGCGCGATCGAGGAGATCCGTCGCGGTCTCTCCCCCAGACTTCAGCCGCTCGGCATCATCGTGAATCGGGTGCGCCAGCAGTCGCTCGAGCACCAGTTCCGCATCAAGGAGCTGCGGGACATGTTCGGCCCGCTCGTGCTGAGCCCGCAGCTGCCGGAGCGCACGTCGCTGCAGCAGGCGCAGGGCGCGGCGAAGCCGCTGCACATCTGGCCGGGCGAGAGCGCCCAGGAGATGGCCCGTAACTTCGACCAGCTGCTGGAACGCGTGATGCGCACCGGCAAGATCGGCGAGTTCGCGCAACCCGCGTAAGGCTGTCAGCCGTGCTGGGCGCGATCCACGATTGACCGCGCGACCTCCGAGAGGAGTTGCCCACTGTTGCGCGCCCGGGCGCGGATCCGCCGGAATGCCTCGTCCATGTCCACACGCTCGGTGTGAGCGATCACCCCCTTCGCCTGCTCAATCACGATCCGGCTGTTGAGCGCATGCTGCAGCTGATCACGCACGATATCCGCGGCGCGGATGGCGCGCTCATGCACGATGCTTACGCTGGCGACATCGGCGAGAGCCTGCACGAGTGTGGCGTCCTGGTTGCTGAGGAATCCGGTACCGGTCCGGAACACGGTGAGTGAGCCCAGCACGTGCTCGCGCAGCCGCAACGGTACCGCGTGCACCGACCGATACCCGAGCGAGAGGCCGCCGGAGGCGAAGTCCGCCCACCGCTCGTCGACCCGCGCCAGGTTCTCGACGGGGACGGGTTCGCCGGAAGCGTGGGCGTCAATACCCGGTCCCTCGGCGGCCTGCAGCAGCTCGATCAGGTGGGCATCCTCACGGGTGGACGCGATGATCACGCCGGGTTGGCCGCTGCCGTCGGTCACGAGGATGCCGGCATCCGCCGCGTCAAGCAGGTCGACCGTGCGCTCCACCAGGAAGTGCAGCAGGTCGACGATGTCGTAGCCGAGGACAAGCGCGTCGGCGAGACTGACGAATGCCTCGACCAGTCGGCGCTCTCTGGTTTCGCCCGCCATTTCGATATCCTACGACGCCCTGCGGGCCGACTCACCGGAACCGGTTCACCCTCATCGGGACAGATTCAACGCTCGGTCGATGATCAGCGCTGCCACGTCTCGAACCGGGATGCCGCTGGAGAAGGAGTGCGCCCGAATCAGCAGCAGGGCGTCCTCGGCGCTGACCCGGAGTTGCGCGACCAGCATCCCGGTGGCCTGGTGCACCTCGCGGCGGGAGTAGCCGACATCCGTCAAGTCCTGTGGGTCGCGCGCCAAAGCGCGTCGCATGACTTGCGCGGCGGCGACGGAGGCGAGGCCCGTCGCGACGGTCAATTCCTGCGGAGCCATCGTGCCGGGCTCGTCGCTGTACACGGTGACCGCGCCGATGCCGAGCGCTCCGACCCGCAGCGGGAAGGCGTGCACCGCGCGCACGTATCCGCGGTCGACACTGCGCGCGAACATCGGCCAGCGGGACTCTGCCTCGGCGCGCATGTCGGCCACGATCACCGGCAGACGGGCGGATGCCGCATCCCAGCCCGGCCCCTCGCCGAGGTCGATCTGCGCGTCATCAAAGAGTGCCGCCGCGGCATCCGAGGCGCACACCATCTCGATACCGAACGGATCACCCAGGGTGGAGATCGCCGCCCCCGTCGCCGCGAGAACGGCGATGAACGGCAGGCACAGCTCCGCACCGTCCCCGGTGTGCGCTGCGGCGAAGGCCGCGTCATCCGTCATGGGGCCCGATGCTCTGCCGCTGCACCATGAGCGGGCATTCGAACGGGTCCTTCTCGCCGAGGCCCACCCGGTTGATATAGCGCAGCACGATTCCGTAGGACTCGAACAACCCGGTCTGCGTGTACGGGATGTCGCGCTGCCGGCAGTAGGCCGAGATCCTCACCGAGGCGCGGCGCAGGTTGGGCCTCGGCATGGACGGGAAGAGATGATGCTCGACCTGGTAGTTGAGTCCGCCCATCGCGGAGTCGAGCAGCCGGCTGCCTCGGATGTTGCGGCTCATCAACACCTGTCGACGCAGGAAATCCAGACTGACATCGTGCGGCACGAGCGGCATGCCCTTGTGGTTCGGGGCGAACGATGCGCCCATGTAGAACCCGAACAGGCCCAGCTGGACCGCGAGGAACGCGAACGCGATGCCCGGGGACAGCACCAGGAACACCAGCGTGGTGAAGCCGCCCAGCCGGATGAGGAGGAAGAGGATTTCGATCGCGCGCCGGTCAACGTGTTCGCGTTGGAACAGCCGGCGAACACTTGCTGCGTGCAGCGAGAGTCCCTCCAGGAGCAGCACGGGGAAGAAGAACACCCCCTGATGGGCGACCAGCCACGTCGCGACCGGGTTGCGACGGCGCGCCACCTGCTCGGGGGTGAACGAGATCACAGGCAGGTCAATGTCCGGGTCTTCGCCCTGCTTGTTGGGGTTGGCGTGGTGGCGTGTGTGCTTGTGCTGCCACCACCCGTAGCTCATGCCGGTGAACAGGTCGCCGACGACAAGACTGACCCAGTCGTTCCACTTGCCCGACTTGAATATTTGCCGGTGCGCCGCGTCGTGACCGACGAAGGCGATCTGGGTGAACAGCACCGCGAACCCAGCGGCCAGCGCGAGCTGCCACCATGAGTCGCCGATCAGGATGAACGCGGTAATGAACACGCCCACCAGAACCGGAATGGCGGCGAGCTTGGTCCAGTAGTAACCGTAGCGGCGGCGAAGCAGCCCGGAGGCCCGGATGTCGCGGGCCAGTTCCGTGTACTCACTGTTGCCGGGCACCGAAGCGGCTCTCGGGTGGGTGGCGATCACACGCGATGCGCCCTGATCGACGTGGCTCATGGCATTCTCCAGACTCTTCGCGGGGGCGACCGAGGTCTGGGGTTGCCTATTCGTTCACGGTACGCCCGTGTTGAACGCCGGCACCGAACTCACAGCGCACGCGGAGGAGCGGCCGGGCGCATCCTCGCCGAGCGCGGCGGAAGTTACGCGACAGGACGCAAACCATCCGAATGCGCACCGATGACGCCGGTTTGCGTAGTCTCAGCGACCGCGCATGCGCGACCCACCGCGCGCGGTCGGGGTGGTGCCGGGCAGGCCTAAGAGGCTTTGGAGGCCCGTCGGGTGGCCAGCTCGTCGGCCGGGTCGTCGCCCTTGACCGAGTCGATCTCGACCAGGCTGGTCTCGACCTCGCGCAGCACCTTGCCGACCGCGATGCCGAACACGCCCTGGCCGCGGCTGACCAGGTCGATGACCTCGTCGTTGGAGGTGCACAGGTAGACGCTGGCGCCATCGCTCATCAGCGTGGTCTGGGCGAGATCGTTGATGCCGGCTTCGCGCAGCTGGTTCACGGCGGTGCGGATCTGCTGCAGCGAGATTCCGGTGTCGAGCAGGCGCTTGACGAGCTTCAGCACCAGGATGTCGCGGAAACCGTAGAGACGCTGCGAGCCGGATCCGGCCGCTCCGCGCACGGTGGGTTCGACCAGCCCGGTGCGAGCCCAGTAGTCGAGCTGACGGTAGCTGATGCCGGCGGCGCGAGCCGCGACCGCGCCGCGATACCCGCTGGTGTCGTCCATGTCGGGCAAACCGTCGGTGAAGAGCAGTCCGAGGTCGTAGCGATTGTCGTCGCTACGGCTGAGTTCACTCATTGGACTTCCTAACCTTCATGTTGAAGTTGACACTCCGACGGGGTGCTTCCCACCGTACCCACGGTGTCGGGGCGGAGCAACGACATCCGAACTTTCGGGTCGGCGTGTCGAAATCGGGAGTGTCTAACTGTGCAGTTTAGTGAGCGCCGACCTGATCAGACTGCTGCGAACAATCTCAAGCTGACCAGCAATTTCGCGGGCGAGTTCCGCCGCTTTGGCACGGCTCGACGCGTCTTTGCGCCGGGCCACGGGAATCAGGGCACTTTCGATGAGACCGAGCTCGCGCTCGGCGGCAGCACGGAACCCGCGGAGGTGCCGCGGCTCGATGCCGGTGCGCTGCAGTTCCACCAGGGAGCGCAGCACGGCGAGGGCATCTTCTCCGTACAGGTCGGCGGGGACGATGAGCGATGCGGTGACCGCGTCGCCGAGCAGCATGGCGTTGGCGCCGGCCTCGCGCACCAGTTCGTCACGGGTGTAGCGACGCTCGGTGGAGAGCATCGACGGTCGGGCGGCCGATGTTCCGCCCGGCAGGCTGGGTGAGCGGCCCGCGTCGAGGTCGTCGAGGTAGGTGCGGATGACCTTCAGCGGCAGGTAGTGGTCGCGCTGCACCGACAGGATCAGCCGCAGCCGTTCCACGTCGTCGACCGAGAACTTGCGATACCCCGACTCGGTGCGAGCAGGTGAGATCAGCTGACGCTCCTCGAGAAACCGCAGCTTGGAGGGCGTGAGATCGGGGAACTCGGGGTTCAGTCGCGCCAGCACCTGTCCAATGCTGAGCAGCGCTGGAGGGGATGCGGTGCGCGCAGCAGCGGTTGCGGCGGGGGGCACTAGCGTCGTGCCAGGTTGGCGAGATCGACGCGGGAAGCGTAGAACGTCAGGCGGAACTTCCCCACCTGAACCTCGGCGCCATCCGTCAGCGTGGCGGTCTCGATGCGTTCACCGTCGTAGTAGGTGCCGTTCAGCGACCCCAGGTCACGCACCTCGAAGCCGGTGCCGTGACGCAGGAACTCCGCGTGACGGCGTGACACGGTCACGTCGTCGAGGAAGATGTCCGCGTCAGGGTGACGGCCGGCGGTGGTGACGTCGGAGTCCAGCAGGAATCGTGCGCCGGTGTTCGGGCCACGACGAACGACCAGCAGCGCGGACCCTGAAGGAAGCGCGTTGATCGCTTCCTGCTCGTCGAGTGACACTCCCGCTTCGAGCCCAGCCAGCTGGGCGCCGAAATCGTGACCAAACGTACGCGTGGTCTCGTTTTCGGGCGGGATGTTCTCGTCGGGCTGATCCGAGTGCGTGGCATCGACCATCGTGAACCTCCTTGATGTTCCAGAGTATCGGATGAGGGTGGCAGGTGACCTGCCGATTCCGATTCATCGGGCCGATCGTGAATGCTTATCGCCAGTAGTTGCGCGGGCAATTCCCCCCAAGCCGCGAACGCCCAGCCTAGACGAAAGCGGCCGGTGGCAACAACGTCTGACCCGAAGGTGTAACGGTGCGGTGGGAAATGGCGGGTCATCGAGCAGCAGCACGACGCGCTTCGCCGGGTATTCCTGCAGCGCCGCTGACCAGAGCGTTGAAGCGGAAACCCCCGGGGATGTTGTTGAGGAACTCTCTCATGATCGTGTAGATGATGCACACGAGCCAGAACACGACGGTGACGACGATGGCAACCCGCCCGAGCGCGATCTTGCGATCGCTGGGGCGTTCGTGCTGGGACGGAAGCGGCTGGGTCTTCCGCTCCGCGCCCCATTGGCGTTTCCGGTTCTGTGGCCGACAGTTGAGACTTTGCTCAGCCACGCCCAAATTGCTGTGCTGCCGGGCAG
>JBEVDR010000036.1:0-56108 GCA_040513215.1 Microbacteriaceae bacterium
ACCGATGAGCGCGAGGATCGTGATCGTGGGCACGTCGTACGCGATGTCGCGGAACACGTCACCGTGATGGTCGGGCTGGGCGAGCATCTTCTCGGTGAGCCCGATCACGTTCTGCCGGATTGCCGGCTCGAGCGCCTTGTAGCGGCGGGGAGTGAACGCCTTCTGCACGACGGCGCGGATGCGGGTGTGCTCGGGTGGGCGGCGGGCCGAGAGCCCGGAGTACGCGGTGAATCCGCCGTCCTCCATGATCTGCTTCGCCGCCGCGCCACGTTCCCGTACCGGAGCCTGAGCGTTCTCGCTCGAGAAGGTCTCCCAGTCGTCGAACACGGCCTTGATGTCGTCGTAGCGGGAGACCACGTAGAGGCCGGTTCGCTCGTCGAACATGACCGGCTGCTCGGCGCGAAGCTCGGCGTAGGCCGGGAACGGGTCCTTCATCTGAAACGGCTCGTAGCCGTGATGCCCGGATGGCGCTTCCGCTCCATGGGCGACTGGGCAACGGCCTACCGTCTCCATTGAGGTCGACATGTGAACTCCTATGTTCTATCCCGAGTACGGGGGGGTGTGCCCTAGTGTGACTCACCGCTGCTGGAAGGTCTGCTTCAGTTTCCGTCCAGCGGAAGTGACTGGGTCTGCGAGGCTTACTCGCGGAGGGCGGGCTTACTCGCGGAGGGCGCTGCCACGGCGTGAGACGAACGCCTCGAGGGGGATGTGCGCGGTCGCCCGTTCGATCTGGGCTGAGACTCCACGCAGGGCGGGCAGATGGCGGGTCATCGTGGCGGACTGGGTGGACAGCATGACCAAGCCGATCCCAGCGCCCACCCGGCCGGAGTGGAACACCGGCACCGCGATCGAGCAGGAACCCAGTCGCACTTCTTCGAGGGTTGTCGCGTACCCCTGCTTTCGGATCTGCGAGAGCTCCTCGGCGAGCCGTTTCGGGTCGACGTGGGTATGGGCGGTGGGGTGCTCGAGCTGGCGATCCAGATACGCGCTGCGCACCCAGTCCTCCTCAAACGCGAGGATGACCTTGCCGACGGCGGTCGCGTGCATGGGGAGCCGGCCGCCGACGCGGGATGCCCGGGGAACGCGCTTGGACCCGTAGACGCGGTCGATGTAGAGCACCTCGTTGCCTTCACGCACGGCAAGGTGCGCGGTTTCGCCGGTGAGTGAGAACAGATCCTGGATGAACGGGCGTGCCGTCTCCCGTAGCGGCCGCCAGGCATTCTGGGCCAACTCCCACAGCCGGATGCCCAGTTGATAGCGGCCCTGCGCTCCGCGGAAGAGCAGGCCCCATTCGGTGAGCTCGGTGACCAGCCGGTGCGCGGTGCTCAACGGCAGTCCCGAGCTCTCGGCGATCTCGGTGAGCGAGAGCGCGCCGCGCGACTTCTCGAACGCCTCGAGGATGGCCAGCACCTTCGCGGTCACCGTTCGTCCGGGGTCGCTGTTGCCCCCTGCCATCGAGGTCCTCTCTGTGCCCTGACTAACTCGCCGAATGGCTGCCCTCGAATGGCCAGCCGGTGTACGCCTCGGCCAGATACTGACGGCCTGCCCGCGAGGAGACTACCGACTCGAGCTCGCCGCGGCGTCGACGTTCGTCAAAGTCGGTCGCGCCGGGGGCGGCGTGCAGCATGCTGGTCATCCACCAGGAGAAGTGCTGGGCCCGCCAGATGCGCTTCGACGCCTTCTCGGGGAACTCTTCGAGCTGGGTCGTTGCGCCGGTGCGGTAGAACTCCTGCAGCGCGTCATTCAGCAGCCGCACATCGGCGACCGCCAGGTTCAGCCCCTTAGCGCCGGTCGGGGGCACTGTGTGGGCCGCGTCGCCGATGAGGAATACCCGCCCGTTGCGCAGTTCGTGGGCGACGAAGCTGCGGAAGCGCAGCACGTCGCGCTGGAAGATCGGACCCTCGATCAGGCCGCCGCCGACTCGTTGCTGCAGCGAGTCCCAGATCTGCGCGTCGCTCATGGATGTCGGATCCAGCTCCGGGTCGCACTGCAGGTACATGCGCTGCACCGTCTCGCTGCGCTGGCTGATCAGGGCGAAGCCGTGCTCGGAGGCGCTGTAGATGAGCTCTCGTGAGCTCTGTGGTGCCTCGCAGAGGATGCCGAACCAGGCGAACGGGTACTCCCGGAAGTAGCCGCCGGTTTTGGACCCGGTCACCGCCTCGCGGGCGACGCTGCGTGATCCGTCGGCGCCGATCACGAAGTCGGCGACGATCTCGAGCGGCGCGCCATCCGCGTCGGTGCCAATGATCCGGGGGGCGTCGGTGGTGGCATCCGTCACCCGCGTTGCGGTGACGCCGAACCGGATGTCGCCGCCGTCACGCAGGCGCGTGGCGATCAGGTCCTTCAGCACCTCGTGCTGCGGGTAGAGCCAGACGGCCCGGCCGACTAGGTCGGCGAAGTCGATCCGGTGCCCCTCGCCGCCGAAGCGGAATTCGATGCCGTCGTGCCGGTGGCCGTCGGTGAGCACTCGATCGGATGCTCCGGTCTCGACCAGGAGGTCGACTGTGCCGTTCTCGAGGATGCCCGCCCGGATGGTCTGCTCGACCTCGTCGCGGCTGCGGCTCTCGATCACGATGGAGTCGATGCCCGCGCGGTGCAGCAGGTGCGAGAGCATCAAGCCGGCGGGTCCAGCGCCGATGATGCCGACTTGGGTGCGAACGGTGGTGGTCACGACGTCTCCTTTGACTGCGAGCGGGAAGCTGTGGCTATTCTCCGCTCTCCCGATCGACCCATGGTCGATGTTTCCCATTCAATGAGAAAGGAAGTTGGTGTCCCTGATCGCGCGGGTGATGCCGGCGGCGGCCTGTTTGAGTACGTGTACCGTGCTCGGTTCCTGTTCCTGGCCCCGCGGCAGCACCACCGACAGGGCGGCGATCACCCCGCCGAATGGATCCTTCACCGGCACTGCGATGCCGGTCGACACCGATTCAATCGACCCCGGCGCAATCGCGTAACCGAGCTGTCGAATCTCGTGCAGCTTGTCGCGAAGCGCTCGCGGATCCGTGATCGTCTCGGCAGAAACCGGCCGGAGCGGCGAGCCGAGCACCGTCTCCTGCAGGGTGGGATCGGCGTGCGCCAGCAGTACGAGCCCCGATGAGGACGCATGAATCGGCAGCCGCCCGGCGATTCTCGTGATGTTTGCCCCGGAGCCGCGATCCGACAGCCGCTCGATGAACAGCACGTCCTGTGCATCGAGCACGGCCAGCTGGGTGTGCTCGCGGATCTCCCGTTGCACGTCCGCCATGAACGGCATGGCCACTTGCCGCAGCCCGAGGGCGCGCGAGCCGCGGGTGGTGAGCTCCCAGAGGTGCAGGCCGATGCGTACCGATCCGGCCTCGTCGCGTTCGAGGAGACCGGATGCCGCTAACTCCGCCACGATGCGGTGCGTGCTCGAGGTGGGGAGCCCGGCTCGGCGCGCGATCTCCGAGGGCGACTGGGCTGTGCGGCTGGCGTCGAACGTGTCGAGGATGCGTACGATGCGCTGCACCATGGAGTCGCCAGAGCGGGAGTTCGCCATGCCAGCAGGGTCTCACAGGGTGGCCAGGGTGCGTGACGCGACCCCGAATCAGCCGGCTACCTGATCGGCCCGACAGGCGAGTTCGTAGCCGTCGTCGCGGTGGGTGAGCGTGTAGTTCTCTGCCGGATGCAGCCGCTCGGCAACCGTGAGCACATCGCCCCACTCGGCGGGAGTGCCCCCGGCGATGCGGTCGATGAGGATGCAACCGGGGGTGGGGTTGGTGTTGCCGAGCCAGTACACGTCGTGGTCATCGACGAGGTAGCTCATCAGCCCGACATCCGTCACGATGCTCTTCCCGTCGGGTACGGCGGCGAGGGTGCTGGTCGCGGCGTTGGCGCGGTCGGGTGCCGCCCACGAGGCAGGGGTGAGGACGCTGCGAAGGGGCAGACCGGGTTGCAGCAGCACCGCGGCGGTGATCGCGATGGCGGCGCCGTGCCGGCTGTAGTCGCGCAGCCAGGCCCAGCAATTGTCCGGCCCGCGGTCGATCGCGTCGAGCAGGGCGACGAACACGATCGGCATCAGCACGGCGCTGTAATGCCAGGTCGGACCCCAATAGCCGGGATTGGTGGACAGGAATCGCCAGGCAAGGGTAGGCACCAGCACCAGGGTGATCGGGGAGCGCAGGATCAGCCCCCCGGTGACGACCCCGAGCAGTAGCAGCGTCTCTGCTTTGGCCGGGTCGAAGAGCGCGGCCAGATCGGCGATCACCTGGCCGAGGTTCGCGTTACCGGCGTAGGCCCATGCACCATTCGGGTTCAGGGCCGGCAGGATGACGAGGGTGGCGAGGGCGAACCAGCCAAAACCCCAGACGGCCAGCCACAGTCCGAGTGGCTTGCGAGCCTGGAACGCGATGAGCAGGCCGATCGCGACGACGGTCAGGCCGAGGTCTTCTTTGACGAAGACGAGCGGGGCTGCCCACAAGGCGGCGGCCCTCCACCGCTTATCGAGTACGGCGATCAGGCTGGCCGTGAGCAGCGGCACGGCGAGGGCGATCTCGTGGAACTGCGCCTCCGCCGCGTGCTGCAGTCCCCAGCTGAGCCCGAACGCCAGCCCGAGCAGAACGCCCACGACTGTGCCGTGCCTGCGCTGAGCGGCGCGGGCGAGGATGCCCGCGGCGACGGCGAAGCACAGCGCCTGGACGACAAGCAGGGTGAACGCGTGCGGGAAGACCCCGTAGGCCGGGGTGAGCAGCGCCAGCAGCGGGTGGAAGTGGTCGCCGAGCAGGTTGAACCCGTCGCCCTTGACGGTCACGATCGGAGCCTCCAGCGCCGCGTACCGGCGAAGGAGTTGGGTGAAGATGCTGAGGTCCCAGGACCTCACCGCGAACTGTGACCACTGCCAGGCCGCGAAGACGATGTACGCGGTGGCGACGGCGGCGGTGACCGCCGCGACGCTCGCCCACTCAGGAACGCGGGTGCGAATAGCGCGATGGCTCCACCAGACACTGCCATTGACGAGAGCCACACCCGATGATCCCATGGGCGAGCGCGACATCCCGGTGGCGGCGCGAGGTGCTCGGGCCTTCGCCTATTTCTTCGGGAACTGCCACACCTCGAGCTGAATCCCATCGGGATCCCGAAGGTACGCCCACTGGGAACCGGCGACATCGCCCTCGGTCAGCATCACCGGCGGCCCACTGAACACCGCACCCCGGGCGGTCAACTCGTCGTACGCGGCCTGAATGTCGTCGACCTCGAAACAGACGTGCATCGACCCGACGTCGCCGTTCGTCCGGTCCCAATCCTTCCCTTCCGGATGGTGGTACTCGAGGAACTCGATGTTCACATTGCCGACCCGGATCATCGAGAACGACAGCTCTGCTCCCTCCACCTGAACGCCGCGCTCAAGATCGAGGCCCGCGCCGTGATTCACCGGGCCAGGATCGAAGCCGAACATTTTCGAGTACCACTCGAACGACCGCTTCATGTCGCGAACCGTAATGCCGACGTGATGTACGCCGTGAACAACGAACGCCATCTCTCACTCCTTCGTGTTCGACTGCTCCGCGGGGAGACACCGCTGCACGGCGCCTCCGACTGAACGGTATTCACGCAGACTCAACACCAATTCGCGTTCCCCTGCAATGGATTGAGTGCCGCACCGGGCTGAATTCTGTTTCCTTGATTCGATATTCGTCTCGGGTTAGGTTCAGGCTTAGTGAACAGTCGGCCGTGTGTCGGCTCGCCCACTGCGTCACGGAATCAAAGGAGAATCCCATGACAGGACGACTCGACGGTCGCACGATCGTCGTGACGGGCGGCGCCTCGGGCATCGGTGCGGCACTGGCGAGCGGGTTTGCGGCCGAAGGCGCCAACGCGGTGATCGCAGACGTCAACATCGACGCGGCTGAAGCGCTCGCCGCTGAGATCGCCACGGCCGGGGGCAGCGCCAGCGCCGTTCGAGTGGATGTCACGGATCGGGACGCCGTCACAGCGGGAATCGCACACGCGGTAAAGCGGTACGGTCGGCTCGACGCCTACTTTAACAACGCCGGAATGAACTCGCCCATGAAGTTCCTCGACATCACCGAAGAGAACTTCAGCCTGATCATGCGCGTGAACGCGCTGGGCGTGCTGATCGGCATACAGGAAGCAGCCAAGCAGTTCATCGCTCAGGCGGGTGGCGGCAAGATCGTCAACACCGCCTCGATCGCAGGCCGACAGGGCTTCTCGAGTTTCGCGCCATACAGCGCGGCGAAGGCGGCGGTCATCTCCCTGACCCAGGCGGGCGCGCGCGCCCTGGGCGAGCACGGCATCACGGTGAACGGGTTCGCTCCGGGCGTCGTGGCGACGCCGCTCTGGACGAAACTCGACAAGGAACTCGACGAGATCGGCGAGGGGCAGAGCGGCTTCGACTCGATGGCCAGCGGAATCATCCTCGGCCGAGCGGCAGACCCCAGCGACATCGTGCCCACCGGCATCTTCCTCGCCGCACCCGATTCCGATTACATCACCGGTCAGATCATCCCGATCGAAGGCGGCATGATCCTCGTCTGATCAGTCGACGAGGGGCGAAAAATTCGAGAACCAGGACGAGCGGAGCGGGCATGACACCTGTCGGAACGATGACCGCAGCGGTGTACCACGGCCGCCGCGACGTGCGCATCGAGACGCGGCCGATCCCTGTCGCGGTCGAGGGTCAGGCGCTGCTGAAGGTGCTGCGCAGCGGTATCTGCGGTACCGATGCCACCGAGTTCAAGTCCGGGCCGATCATGTTTCCGATCGACCGGCCCCACCCGAACAGCGGTCATCAGGGTCCCCTGGTAATCGGCCATGAGTTCGTGGGGGAGATTGTCGACCTGCCCGGCGATTCCGGTGCCGGATTCGCCGTGGGTGATCACGTGGCATCCGGCGCAGGAGTGTCCTGTGGCGAATGTGCGCGCTGTCTCGAAGGACGCACGAACCTCTGCGAGCGATACGTGACGCACGGCCTGAACATCGACGGCGGACTCGCCGAGTACGTCGCAGTCGCCACGTCGACCCTCGTCCGGATCCCGCAGGATTGCGGTCTTGACGAGGCCGGAGTCGCGCAACCACTGGCCGTGGGGCTTCATGCGGCGCGACAGGCGAAGGCCAGGGAGGGGGACCGCATTCTGTTGTTCGGCGCGGGGGCGATCGGCACGTTCATCCTCGCTGGTCTGGTCTCGCTCGTCGATGCCGACATCACCGTCGTGGACTTCGCGGGCGAACGCCTGGAGCGCGCGCGTCGTCTTGGTGCCAGCCGTGTTGTACCGGTCGACGCCGACATGACCTCGGCTCTTCGCAACGTGGTCGGGCCACGCGGCGCGGATGTCGTCATAGAGGCGACCGGGGCGACCGGGCAACTCGCGCTCGCACTCGATTTCGTGCGCCCTGGCGGAACGATCCTCGGCGTGGGACTGCCGTCCGCGCACCAGGAACTCGACGTGCATCGGCTCGTGCTCAGCGAGGTGACGATCACCACCACCGTCGCGCACATCTGCGGCGAGGACATGGCCCCGGCACTCGACATCCTCGCCTCCACAGGCCTGGGCGACGAACTGATCGAAGGGGTGTACGGGCTGGACGAGGTGCCGACTCAACTTGCGCGCCTGGCCGCGGGAGAGATCCGCGGCAAGGTGCTTTTCGACCCGACCCGCACGAGGAAAGGTGGCCGAACGCCATGAGAGCAGCAGTTTTCCACGACGCCAAGGACATCCGTGTCGAGGATGTCGCCGAACCGACGACCGTCGGCCCGAATGACGTGCGGCTGAAGCCGTACTGGTGCGGCATCTGCGGCACCGACCTGCACGAGTACGCGGTCGGGCCGATCGTCATCCCCACCACTCCGCACCGGCTGAACGGGTCAACCGCCCCGCAGATCCTCGGCCATGAATTCTCCGGCGAGGTGCTCGAGGTGGGCGCCGAGGTCACCTCGGTGCGGATCGGCGATCGCGTCTCGGTCATGCCCTTGCTGTTCTGCGGGGTCTGCTACTACTGCCGGCGTGGCCTCAACCACCTGTGCATCTCCATGGCATGCGTGGGCCTGAGCGACGCGTGGGGCGGTATCGCCGAACAATGTGTCGTGCCCGAATCGAAGGTGTCGAAACTGCCCGATTCGATGACTGACATCCAGGGCGCGCTCGTCGAACCGACGGCCGTCGCTGCGTACGGTGTCGACAAGGCCCAGGTGCGGCCGGGCGACACCGTGCTCATCACCGGCCTCGGTCCGATCGGGGCGCTCGCCTCGCTCTACGCGGCCTCGATCGGGGCCACCGTGTACATGTCGGAGGTGAACCCCAAGCGTCAGGAGCTTGCGCGGTCCCTCGACGTGGGCGAGCTCCTCGACCCCCGCTCAACCGATGTGGCCGCAGAGCTCAAGGATCGCACCGGCGGCATCGGCGTCGACGCCGTCGTCGAGTGCTCCGGCAACGAGATTGCGCTGCAAACCGCGCTGGCATCCGTGCGCGCCGCGGGAAACGTGTCGCAGACGGGACTCCACACGAAGCCGGCGTCGATCGACCCGATGGCCCTGTCGGAGCACGACGTGACGCTCCGCGGCACCTGGTGCTACCCGGTCACCGACTGGCCCCGGATCATCGACCTCATTGGCCGGGGCCGGTTGGATGTCGAGAAGGTCGTGAGCGCCCGCATCGACATGGCAGACATCGTCCCGAAGGGCTTCGAGACTCTGCTGTCACCCACGGGCGACCAGGTCAAGGTGCTCGTCCGCGCCTCCTGAACCTGTGCCTACGAGACACGGCCTACTGAACACGCAAGGAGATTCGACGACATGAAGGCATTACGCTTCGTTGCCCGCGGCATCCCCCAGGTCGATGAACTGCCCACCCCGGAGATCGCGGACGACGACGTGCTCGTCGCGGCGCGCTCCGTCGGGGTCTGCCACTCGGACATCGAACTGCTCGAGGGGCGCTACATCATTCCGTTCGAGTATCCGATCATTCCGGGTCATGAATGGTCCGGTGAGGTCGTGGCGGTGGGCGCGAAGGTGACCCGCTTCTCACCGGGGGATCGGGTCGTCGGTGAGTGCGTCATCGGAGATGACCATTTTGGCTTCTCCATCAGCGGCGCGGCCGCGGAACTGTTCGTCGCGAAGGAGGCGTGGCTGCATCGGCTCCCCGACGAGGTGTCCTGGACGAACGGTGCCCTCGTCGAGCCGTTCAGCGTCGCCTATTACGCGCTCATGCGCGTCGGCAACGTCAATGCCAGCGACACGGTCGTGGTGCTCGGCGCCGGGCCGATCGGTCTGGCGGTCGCCGCGGGCTCCGTGGCGCTCGGCGCGCGCACGATCGTGGTGGAGCCGAGCGAGCACCGGCGGGAGAAGGCGCTCAGCCTCGGCGCCCACCGCGCCGTCGCACCCGACGCGCTCGAGCAGGTGCTTGCCGAGGACACCGGCGGCCGCGGTGCGAGCGTGGTCTTGGAGGCGACGGGGCGTCCCGAGGTGATGGCCCAGGCGCTCGAGATCGCCGCGTTCAAGGGCCGCATCGGCTACATCGGTATCGACGTCGGTCGTGAGGCGCCGGCCAAGCTCGGCCTGATCCAATCGAAACAGCTCACGATCACCGGCTCCATCGGGTCGCCCGGTGTCTGGCCGGAGACGCTGCGCTTCATGGCGCAGACGGGCATCGACCTCTCGTCACTGGTCACCCAGCGCTTCACCATCGACCAGGCGACGGCGGCACTGGAAGCGGCGCAACGACCGGCCGAGACGATCAAGGCACACATCGAACTGACCGCGACGGCTTAGACGCAGGGCCCCAGAATTGTCATTCAGGGGATGAGTCGTGCTTGGCGGTAGCGGTCGACTTTGTCGAAGAAGCTCTTCGGTGTCGACCGAAAGTTGAGGAACCCGGCTTCCCTGCTCTTCGTCATATCGGTGATGCACTCGATTTCGCGACCCAGATCGCTGTCGGTGTGCCACCACGAGGCGAGCTTGGTCACATCTGGCTCTGCGAGTCCTTCGCGTTCGGCGATCGTTCGCCAGACCTCGGGCGCAGCCTCTGTCATCGACTCCACGAGGGTGTGTGGCGGCTCGGACGGGCCCTCCCATTCGACCCCGAACCGCTCGGCGATCTGCGGCCAGAGCCAGCGCCACCTGAACTGGTCCCCGTTCACAATGTTGAAAGGCTCGTTCTCGGCCTCCGGGTGCGTGCACGCCCAGATGAGTTGCTCGCCGAGCAGGTCGGCGTCCGTGACATCCGTGACGAAGTTCCATTGCTGCACCGACCCGGGAAACACGAACGGACGCCCGAGCTCCTTGCAGATCGTGGCGTAGACCGAAAGGGTGAGCGCCATGTTCATCGCATTGTCGACGGCGAAACCAAAGATGGTGTGCGACCGATGCACGCTCCAGGTGAACCCCATGCGCTTCGCTGCGGCGAACAGTTCGTCCTCTTGCGCGTAGTAGAAGTTGGGGTTCGGCAGCCGCGGTTCGGATTCGTGGAACGGCGTTTCCGCCTTGACCCCGGTGGCGTAGTCCTCGAACGGCCCGAGATAGTGCTTGAGGCCGGTGAGCAGGGCGACATGGCGCACGCCGCCGTCAGGCTCGAGTGCCGCGAACAGGTTGCGCAGCGTTCGGCTGTTGACCTCGATATTCTCGGCTTCGGTGTCCTTGCGGATCCACGCCGAGATGATCACGATCTCAGGACGGAGGCCTGCGAGGGCGGCTCGAGTGGCGTCGGCGTCGAGCAGGTCGGCCTGCACCGGGATGACGCCTTCCGGCAGGCGTCTCGCGCGTCGGGCGAGTCCGTACACCTCGCCGCCCGCCTCCACCAGTTGCCGGGAGACCGACTGACCAGCGATGCCGCTGGCGCCGACGACGAGGGACCGGCGTATCTGCGAAGCATCCATCGATGGAACTCCTTTCGGACACCGTGTTCAGCTGACGTAAACAGTACAACAGATCAAATTGCGGTGCTATCGGGCGGCGGACCCGCCGGTTCCTGGCCGGCTTCTGCCCGTGTCGAGCAGCGCTCAGCTGACATTCTGTGCCAGATGGAACCCCAATCGTTACGTGACCGCTTGTGTGCATCAGGGCGAATCCATAAAGTGTCACTCAACACGCCGTTCGCTCACACCGGACGGTCGGATGCGTTTCAAAGGGGAAAGCATGACCGACGACACGCCCCGAAGCCTCACCAGCGCTCGATTCGGCGTCTCCAAAGGGCTGCTCACCGTCGCCATCTCCACGGTGGTTCTCATCGTGCTGGGCTTTCTGTTCGCCCCGAGCAGCGTCTCGCAAGGAGCCATGCTCGGCATGCTTCCGTTCGCGGCGGTCCTTGCGATCGTCGGCCTCGGCCAGATGCTCGTCGTCCAGCAGGGCGGAATCGACCTCTCCGTGCCGGGTGCAGTCTCCCTGGCGGTTGTCCTGGCGACCCACATTCCCAACCAGAACGATGCGCTGCTGCTGCCCGCCATCCTGGCGGTGTACGCGTGGGCGCTCGGCGCGGGTCTGCTCAACGGGTTCATGATCGGTCGACTCGGGCTGAATGCGATCATCGCAACGCTCGGCACCAACGCGCTGCTCTTTGGCGCGGTGCTCGGCATCTCAGGCGGGATTCCTCGTACCACCACCCGCCTGCTGAGTTCGATCGCGGGCGGGCGCACCATCGGTATCCCCAACGCGGTGCTCATCGCGCTCGTCGTGCTCATTATTGTCATGGTGCTGGTGAAGCGCACGGTCGCGGGTCGGCGCTTCGAGGCAGTGGGCGCCAGTCCAGCGGCTGCCCGCGCGACCGGCCTGCACTATCGGACGCACCGCGGCGCCGCCTACGTCTGGGCGCAATTGTTATTCGCGACTGCGGGCATCCTGCTCGCCGGTGTGACGAACCAGCCCACGGCGTTCCAGGGGAACGCGTACCTGTTGACGTCGGTCGCGGTGGTCGTTCTCGGCGGTACCTCGCTTCTCGGCGGTCGCGGCTACCCGGCTGCCACCGTCGTTGCCGCCCTGTTCCTCAGCCAGCTCGATCAGTTCGTGCTGGCGCTGGGTGTGCCGTTTGCGGTGCGCACTCTGGTTCAAGCCGGGGCGCTGGCCGTCGGCGTTGCGATCTACACCGTTGACTGGGTGGCCGTCCGGCGGCGTCTCTCGTCCCGTTCCAGGATGACCACACCCGCAACGCCCTGAGAATCCCGCCCCATCGGAGCGGGGCACCAAGAGACACGCGTGGCAGGACTCTCGCGTGGTGAGTGGAGGAGAACATGATTCACCGCAGAATCAAGATGGCGGTCGCGGCCGCCGGCATGACTGCCCTGGCCCTTGCGGCCTGTTCCGGGGGAGGCGCGGAGGATTCGGGTGACGGCGGGGGAACGTCGGTCGAAGGCGCACCAGACTGGTGCGGGCCGGACGAGGCCGTCGTCGGCCTGCTCGACGGCTTTGGCGGCAACAGCTGGCGTCTGGTCACGACCGCGGCCGGTAAGGATGAGGTCGAGAAGTGCCCCAGCGTTTCCGAGTACCTGTACGCGGATGGTCAGGGAGACACGCAAAAGTCGATCTCGGACATCCAGGGCATGGTCGCTTCGGGCGCGAACGCCATCGTGGTCTTCCCCGACGCCGGAGAGGCGATGTTGCCGGCACTGCGGAGTGCATACGGGGCCGGTGTGGTCACCGTTCCGTACCGTGTCAACCCCAGCGGCACGGATGGTGAGGACTACGACGTGTGGGTCGGTGCGGACTTCGTCGCGGACGGCGAGGCATGGGGCAACTGGATCCTGGAGAACTTCCCCGACGGGGCGAACATCCTCTTCCTCAGCGGCCCGGCCGGAAACAGCCAGGGCCTCGACGAGCGCACGGGCCTCGAGTCGGTCCTGACCGACCCCAAGTACCAGTACATCGGTGCACAGCCCTATGAGGTCACCAACTGGGACCCCGCGCAGACTCAGCAAGTTCTGACGGCGGCGATCGCCAAGTACGACCAGATCGACGTGATCGTGTCTGACTTCGGCCCCTCGCTCGTCGGCGCACTGCCTGAGTTTGAAAAGAGCGGCCGTTCGATCCCCGCGCTCGTGACGTCCGACGGCAACGTGCTCGCCTGCTTCTGGCAGGAGAAGTCGCCGACAAACCCGGACTTCAAGTTGTTCACCGTCGCCACCGGTAATGACAACGTGCGCCTCGCCGTGCAGCACGCCGTGGCTCGCGCCACCGGCGGCGAGGTCCCGGAAGAGACAGTGTTCGAGGCTCCCGTGTTCGAGAACTCCGTCACCGGCGACCCCAACCCGGTCACGTGCCGCGACGATCTGCCGGGTGACATCTACTTGTCCGCGGAGATGGACCCTGAGGAGCAGGCAGCGCTGCTCGAGTAGGCGCCCGAGCGCCGGATCCAGCCTCTCCTGGTCCGCTGCCTGGCAGCGGGCCAGGAGTCCCCAGCATCGCACCGAACCCCGAGCCGAGAATGAGGTTCCTACGTGAACATCCAGACCACCGAGGCGCCGACTGCTGTTGCCACCCTTGTCATGTCCGGCATCTCCAAGAGCTTCGGCGGCGTCGCCGCACTCACCGACGTCTCGCTGGAGGTGCGGGCAGGCGAGGTCCATGCTCTGCTCGGCGAGAACGGCGCAGGGAAGTCGACGCTGATGAATGTCGCGACCGGCACCATCAAGCCCGACGCCGGTTCGCTGGTGTTCAAGGGCGAGGCAATCGACCAGATCGACCCGCGGGATGCGGTGCGCCTCGGGATCGCCTTCGTGCACCAGCACCCCGCCGTCATGCCCGACATGACCGTGTACGAGAACCTGCTCGTCGCACTGCCGAAATCCGTGTTCGCCGAGGGTGCTTCACACGAGGCGGCCGCGCGGGCGTTGCTCGCCAAGGTCAATCTTCGAGTGCACCTCTCGGACCGCGTCGAGACCCTGTCCGTGGCGCAGAAGCACCTCCTCGAGATCGCAAAGGCGCTCGCCATGAAGCCGTCATTGCTGGTACTCGACGAGCCCACCGCGCCGCTCGGCCAGGATTCCGTTGACATGCTGTTCGGGCTTGTGCGCGAGTACGTCGCAGCGGGTACCTCGGTGGTGTACATAACGCACCGCCTCGCCGAGGTGAGGGAGCTCGCTGACCGGGTGACCGTGCTCAGAGACGGTCGCCTGCGGGCCACCGCCGTAGTCGACGAGATATCCGACCAGGAACTGCTCGCGCTCATCGTCGGACGCATACTGGAATCCACCTTCCCGCCGAAGCACGAGGCCGGAGCGAACGAGGAACCGAACCTCCTCATCGACGGTCTCACCGGACCGGGCTTCAACAACGTCTCCCTCACGGCGCGGCGCGGCGAGATCGTCGGCATCGGAGGCGTTGTCGGTAACGGGCAGAGTGAGGTGCTGCGGGCACTTGCCGGCCTCATTCCGTTCGAGGGGTCCGTCTCGATCAACGGCAGAGGGATGACGGCGAAGCAGCTGCTCAGCGACGCCGCTTACCTGCCGGCCGACCGGGTCAGCGAGGGCCTGATGATGCGGATGACCGTTCGCGAGAACGCCGCGGTTTCCGCCCTGACACGATTCCGCAGCGGCATCCTTCTGAACCGCAAGCGAGAGCTCGGCATGGTCGGTGAGACGCTCGGCTCGCTCGCGGTCAAGGCCCCGTCACTCGATGCTCCGGTCACCTCGCTCTCGGGCGGCAACCAGCAGAAGGTCATGGTGGGACGCGCGCTCCTCTCCGAACCGGGACTGGTGCTCGCTGATGAGCCCACCCAGGGTGTCGACGTGGGCGCGCGCGCCGAGATCTACCAGATCCTGCGCTCCGTGTCGGCCGCGGGCATTCCCGTGGTGATCGCCTCCTCCGACGCCAAGGAACTCGAGGGCCTTTGTGACACGGTCATCGTCATCTCGCGTGGCCACATCGTCGACACGTTGCGCGGCGACGATGTGGCCGAGGAGCGCATGGTCCACGCCGCGGTCAGCTCGACGACGCGAACGGTCGCCGTCGATGACGTCAGCGATGCGCTCCGCGATCAGCGCAAGTCCGCACGCCAGGCGAAGATTCGACGGTTCATGCAGGGGGACTACGCGCCCGCCGTGCTCCTCGTGGCCGTCATGATCGCGCTCGGCGCGTTCATCTTCGCGCAGAATGACCGGTACCTCGGCGAGTTCAACATCTCGTCAATGCTCCTGCTTGTCTCGGCGCTCGGCTTCATCGCCCTCGGGCAGACCATCGCATTGCTGACGGGTGGCATCGACCTGTCGGTCGGTCCGCTCGTCGGATTCCTCGTGGTGATCGGGTCATTCTTCATCCTCGACCAAGCGCCCACGACGGCCATCATGCTCGGTTTCGCCGCCATGCTTGCCGCGTCCCTGATCGTCGGTCTGATCAATGGAACGCTGATCAGATATGTCAAGTTCACCGCCATCGCGGCGACCCTCACCGTGTACATCGCCCTGCAGGGCATGAGCTTCCTCCTGCGGCCCACCGCCGCCGGCTTCATCAACAGCGACGTCTCACGAGTCATCATGACGAAGGTCGGTCCGATTCCCGTGGCCTTCCTCGCGCTGTTGATCGTGGTCATTGGACTGGAGTACGCGCTGCGCAAGACTCAGTGGGGATGGCGCCTGCGGGCAGCGGGATCGGACGAGGAGTCTGCTCGTCGCGTCGGTGTCGAGATCAACCGCACAGTCGTGCTCGCCTATATGGCGACCTCCGCGCTCACGTTCCTGGGTGCCATCATGCTCATGACCCAGATCGGCGTCGGCGACCCGGCGCAGGGCATCGCGTATACCCTGTCCAGCATCACCGCCGTCGTGCTCGGAGGAACGAGCCTGCTGGGAGGCCGCGGCACATTCGTCGGCACCCTGCTCGGCTCGATGCTGCTCGTGCAGGTGCTCAACGCCACCGTGTTCTTGCGGCTCGACCAGATGTGGCAGTACATCCTGCAGGGCGTGCTGATCCTCGCCGCCGCGATCCTCTACGCGGTCGCACGCTCGAAGCGCCGTCCGCGCGTGGTGCGCAGTAAGGCCTGAGGGGCCGCCGCAGCTACCTGGGGCGATGCGAGCGGGAAGGGCGCAACGATGCAGTTGGATGTCGGATCGGAGCTGCGACGCGTACGGGAGTCCCGCAAGCTCAGCCTCCGCAGCGTGGCGTCGGCGGTCGGTGTCTCGGCGAGCCTGCTCTCACAGGTCGAGACCGGGAAGACCCAGCCCTCGGTGAGCACGCTGTACGCGCTCGTCTCGTACTTCGGCATCTCCCTCGACGGGCTCGTGCGCGCCACCCGCGGCGAAACCCCGTCAATCGACCTCCCGACCCTGTCGATGCCGTCCAAGGGCTCCGCTCGGCGGCGCAGCGACGCCGTCGTGCAGCGTCGCGAGGACAACCCCGTGATCGAGATGGAGAACGGCGTCAGGTGGGAGCGACTCGCGGTCGGCGAGAGTGCCGTGGCGGATCCGCTCATTGTCACCTACCAACCGCAGGCCTCGTCTTCCGTCGAGGGCAAGATGATGCGCCACGCCGGGTTGGAGTACGGCGTGCTCATCGAGGGCAGTCTCACGCTCCGGATCGACTTCGAAACCTATGACCTCGAGCCGGGCGACTCAGTCTGCTTTGATTCCGGTCGTCCGCACCTGTATATCAACCAGTCGGAACGGGCAGCGCGGGGCATCTGGTTTGTGATCGGCCGGCGAGACATGGAATACCAATCGCTCGCGGATCTCGGCCATGAGCCGAATGTGAACAAGCCCGCCGCGACGGCTGTGGACGTATTGCAGGCCATGAAGCGGCTGGGCCCGGAGACACCCGACTGAGAAGACGCCGGTTATCCACAGGCTTGGTCCTCGCGGGTATCAACAGGACCCCGTCCGCACGCGTCCCGTGCAGAACGCGTGTTCTATGCAGAACTCCCTGTTCAGCCAACACTTTCGAATTACATGTGTGTCATTCGTGAGGTGGGCGCCCTTCGCTATGCACAGGCAGCTCGATGTCATGCCCAAGTTGTGCACAGGGTTGCCCACAGTCGCAATTTCGGTGCATAACCGCAGCACCGCACGGTTATGGATTGGCTCGTCGGCGCAGGTCGAGCCGCATGAGCACGCGCGGAAAGCCATTCAGCACCGACCCGGTGTCGGCGGCCTTGGTGAAACCGGCATCCTCGAAGAGGGAACGCGTGCCCACGTATGCCATCGTCAGGTCGATCTTCTTGCCCCGGTTATCGAGCGGGTAGCCCTCGATGGCGGGCGCGCCGTTCTCGCGCGCGAAATCGACGGCACCCTTGAGGAGGTGGTGCGAGATGCCCTGGCCGCGGTGCCCCGGCCGCACGCGAATGCACCACACCGACCAGACGTCGAGGTCGTCGACATGCGGGATCCTGCGGTTGGTGGCGAAACCGGTGTCGGCCCGCGGATGCACGCCCGCCCAACCGACCACCTCGTCTCGGTCGTAGGCGAGAACGCCGGGCGGCGGATGCTGCGTGACCAGCTGCTTGACGAGATCCCCGCGCTCGGTGCCGCGCAGCTCCAGATTCTGCTTCGAGGGGATGCGGTAGCTCAGGCACCAGCACACGGTCGCATCCGGCCGCTTCGGGCCGACCACCGCCTTCACGTCATCGAACCGCCTTGCCGGCCGAATCTCGATCGCCATGCTCCTACCCTGACACCGGCATCCGACACCGACAAGGCAGCAAAAGGGCTTCACCCCCAACAGGTTCGCAACCCGAATGCTCACGCTCCTGGGGGTGAAGCCAGCGCCACCGTCGTGCGACCCGAACGCAGCGGACATGGCGCCCAGCGCCCGTGTCCCCCCTACGGGGGCGACGCTGCGCGCCAGCCTATAGGTATGACATATGCCGAATCTAGGTTTCGGGCAAAGCTCACCTGGCGCGGCATAGCCGAGAACATGTCGCCTCTGCGTGAGACAATGGAATCATGCCAAGCTCGCGAACATCTGGCGGGACGACCGCCTCGGTGTGATGACCCCGTGGCTATCCGGCTAACCGAGGTGGGCCTTGCCCTGGCCATCAGCATCAATGAAGCGGATGCCGTGCTCGACGCCGTGATGACCGCCGACACGTCGAAGCCCAATCTGCAGTTGCTGCACGAGATCCAGCCAGCGCTCGCCCGCTGAGCCGCTCGCCTTCGCCTCGTCGGTTAGGGTCGTCGGGTGGCTGAGACCGAAATACCCGCCCGGCTCGCGACGGTGCTCCGCACCCTGCTCGCGCGCGCAGACGCCGATCCCACCGGCCGCGATTCGGCCAGCCACTGGCGCCGTGACCGTGACCGCTGGGTCGACGTCGTCGATCCCGCGAACCGCACGCTGGCACCCGGGCAGGCCCTCGAGCTGCTGACGTTCCTGTCGGATTCGGTTCCGTCGGCCGAGTCGCGGATGTCGCGGGCGGAGTGGCACACGGCGGTCGACGACATCACCCCTCAGCTGATCGGCTTGACCGGCTGAGCGCCCGCTGACTCACCCCACCGGGTCGGTAAGCTTCTGTCGCCGCCGATAGGAGATCAATGAAGATTCGTGGAGCTGTGCTCACCGACGCCGGAGCTGAACAACCGTACGCAACCTCGCAGCCGCTGGGCATTCACGAGCTGCACGTCGACGACCCGGGACCGGGTGAAGTGCTGGTCAGGGTGGAAGCCGCGGGTGTCTGCCATTCCGACCTCTCCGTCGTCAACGGCGACCGCGTCCGCCCGCTGCCGATGCTGCTCGGACATGAGGCCGCCGGCGTTGTCGAAGCCGTCGGCTCCGCGGTAAGCGACCTGAAGCCCGGCGACCACGTGGTCATGGCCTACGTGCCGGCCTGCGGCGAGTGCCCCTTCTGCCTCGCCGACCAGCCGGCGCTCTGCGCGCCGGGTGCCGCGGCGAACGGCGCGGGCGAGCTCCTCGGCGGCGGACGACGACTGTCGGATGCCGCGGGCCAGCCGGTCAACCATCACCTGGGCGTCTCCGGCTTCAGCGACTACGCGGTGATCGACCGTTCCTCGCTCGTACGCGTCGACGACGACATCCCGTTCGATGTGGCCGCGCTATTCGGCTGCGCCATGTCCACCGGCTTCGGCGCGGTCACCCGCACCGCCGGCGTCCAGGCCGGCGACACCGTCGTGGTGATCGGACTCGGTGGGGTCGGGCTGTCGGCCGTGATGGCGGCGGCCGCGGTCGGGGCATCCGTCATCGTTGCGATCGACCCGGTCGCCGAGAAACGGGACCGCGCGCGAGAGATGGGCGCCACCCACGTCGCCGCGCCGGATGACGCGGCCTCAGTGGTCGCCGACGCCACCGGCGGCGCGCGCTGGGTGTTCGAGGCCGTCGGGTCTGCGGCGGTGCTGGCGCAGGCGGTCGGGCTCACCGGCCGCGGCGGCACGACCGTGGCGATCGGCTTGCCGCATCCATCGGCCACGCTCACGATTCCGGCGCTGCCGATCGTGGCGGAAAGCAAGACCATCACCGGCTCGTACATGGGCTCGACCCGGCCGCAGATCGACATCCCGGCGATGATCGAGCTCTGGCGCGGCGGCAATCTGCCGGTCGAGCGACTGATCAGCGGCTACCGTCCGCTGCACGAGATCAACGAGGCGCTCGACGAATTGGCGAGCGGCAACGCGATCCGGCAGATCATCACCCCGCACGGCTAGATGGCCGCCGTACCCGCTGGTTGAGGAGCGAGCGCCACCGAGCGACTCGAAGCCCGTCGCTCCGTTGGTTGAGGGCGCCCGACGGAGTCGGCCGCGTCTTGAAACCCTCGCGCCGCGCCTCAACCAGCGGGGTTAAGCCAGCGGGTCAGGTTCGCGGCATCCTTGCCGGATACTCCAGCGCGCTCCGGCTGAGCAGCGTCGCGCCGGCGACCGCCGCGGGCATCACCAGCACCGCGCCGAGCGGGATGAGGAACATGAGGTAGGTGGCCACGCCGAAGCCGAGAGCGGTCGAGCGGCGAGCTCCCAGCATCCGTCGCCGGTCGCTCAGTGACAGCCCGCGCGCGTCGAACGCGAAGCCGGTGAGTTCCAGCGTCAGGAACCAGCCGCCGAAGGACGCCGCGAGCACCGGCACCACGGTCTGTCCGACGACGGGGATAAAGCCCAGCACGAACAGCCCGATGCCCACCGTGGCGGTGAGCAGCAGCAGGCGCAGCCCGTTGCCGATGCCGCGCGACATCGACCTCCAGAACGACTCGTCCGGGTCTGCCGGTGGTTCGCCGAGGCGCCGCTCCACGTTCAACCAGATCCGCTCGTAGAACGGGTCGCCCACGGTGAGCGTGATCGCCGCGAAGGTGTACACCAGCAGCAGGCCGGTGAAGCCGAACAGCGCGCCGCCGGCGGCGATCCGTGTGCCCAGCCGCCACGGCTCCTCCCAGCCCTCGGCGAACGGGGTGAGCCAGACCGCGATGCCGTCGATGTTCATGGCGAGCAGCACGATCAGCGTGATGTAAACGGCTCCGACGATCAGGGCGGGGATCGCTCCGAGCAGCATCAGCTTCGGCGAGGTGACCCACATGCCGAGCCCGCGCCCGAGCAGTGCGACGCCCGCGAGGAATCCGCGCAGGTGCCGAGACGTGGTGGCGGTCGCTACGGCGTCGCGCAGGCGGCTGTTCTCGTCCATCCCTTCAGCGTACGGGGAGGCCTGCGGTCGCTGCCGCTGCGCACGGGTTTCGGCTGGAGGGGTGCGCAGCGGAGGGCTCGCAGGGTAGAACGGATGCATGGCAGACACCGTCACCGAGTGGGTCGAAGGATATCGCCGAGCGTGGGAGTCCAATGAGCCGGACGACATCCGCGCCATCTTCACTGAGGATGCCGAGTACCGCACCGATCCGTGGCTGGACCCGTGGCGCGGGCACGACGAGATCGTGTCGAACTGGCTCGAGCGCCAAGATGTGCCCGGCGCCGCAACCTTCGACTGGTCGCCGCTCTCGGTCACCGATGAGGTCGCGATCATCCAGGGCGTCACGAACTACAAGGACGGCCGCACCTACAGCAACCTCTGGGTGATCCGCCTGGCCGACGACGGCAGGGCCCGCGAGTTCACCGAGTGGTGGATGGACCAGAGCAAGCACTCCTGACCCGCACCCGGCGACACTCGGTTGAACGAGGTCGGGGTTGAGTCCTTCAGCCCGGTCGGGAAGGGCACATCTGCAGACCTCAGCTGGCGCGGCGCGGGATCGCGACCGCACACGAAACGAGCCATAAAAGCGGCGAAATTTAACGTTTCGCGCCGATCTGCCGAGGTTTCACGCCCCAGAAGCACGTTAGAAGTGACGATTCTCGTCAGGATGGAAGTACCACCTGACCCAAAGGATGTCATGAACCACGCCTCCGAGACCGCGCTCAAACACTGGATGACTCGGGAGGCGATCGCCGAACGCATGATTCCGCTGATTGGGGCGCTCTACCGGGAGCGCGGCGTGGTGGTCTCAATCCACGGTCGCCGCCTGATCCACAAGTCGGCCATCGGAATCCTCAAGGCTCACCGCTACGCGCGGCAGCTCGACAACACCGAGCTGGCCGTGCAGGAGACCCTGCCACTGATCGAGGCGCTGTCCGAGCTCGACCTCGGCGCGGCATCCATCGACCTGGCCAAGCTGGTCACCCGCTACAAGGAGATCGGCGAGGGCCGCAGCCTCGACGACTTCCTGCGTGCCGAACTGTCTGATGTGCTCGGCGGCGACCAGCCGGAAGAGGGCACGGATGTCGTGCTCTACGGGTTCGGCCGCATTGGCCGCCTGCTCGCCCGCATCCTGATCGGGCACGACGGCCGCGGCCAGGGCCTGCGGTTGCGCGCCATCGTCGTGCGCAAGGGCGGCGCGAACGACCTGGTCAAGCGCGCCAGCCTGCTGCGCCGCGACTCGGTGCACGGCCCGTTTGAGGGCACGATCACGGTCGACACCGAGAACAACACGATCCTCGCCAACGGCACCCTGATCCAGGTGATCTACTCCGACAACCCCGCGACCGTCGACTACACCGCCTACGGCATCGACAACGCCATCGTCGTCGACAACACCGGCCGCTGGCGCGACCGCGAGGGACTGTCGCAGCATCTGCAGGCGAAGGGCGTCGCCCGGGTGCTGCTCACCGCGCCGGGCAAGGGCGACCTGAAGAACATCGTGCACGGCATCAACCACGACGTGATCACCGAGGATGACAGCATCCTGTCCGCCGCGTCCTGCACGACCAATGCCATCACCCCGGTGCTGAAGGCGATCAACGACGAGTACGGCATCGAGCACGGACACGTCGAGACGGTGCACTCGTTCACCAACGACCAGAACCTCACCGACAACTTCCACAACGGCGACCGCCGCGGCCGCGCCGCCGCGCTGAACATGGTGATCACCGAGACCGGAGCCGCCCGCGCCGTCGCCAAGGCGCTGCCCGAGCTGGCCGGCAAGCTCACCGGCAACGCCATCCGCGTGCCCACACCGAACGTGTCGATGGCCATCCTCAACCTCACCCTGAACCGGGCGGCCACCAAGGACGACGTCAACGCCTACCTGCGCGGACTCTCGCTGAACTCGGCGCTGCGCCAGCAGATCGACTACATCGACTCGCCCGAGGTGGTCTCCAGCGACTTCGTCGGCTCACGCCGTGCCGGCATCGTCGACGGTCTCGCCACGATCTCGAACGGCCGCAACCTGGTGCTCTACGTCTGGTACGACAACGAGTTCGGCTACAGCTGCCAGGTGGTCCGCGTGATCGAGCAGATCGCCGGCAGCCACCCGCAGGTGTTCCCGGCGCGCGAGTCAGCGTAGGCGCGGCTGGGTCGGGCCGCTGGCATCAGAGAGACGGATGCCGCGGCCTGACCGCGACCCGCTCGGCCTCTAACCGCGACCCGCTCGGCCTCTAGCCGAGGCCGAGCACCCGCATCGCGTTCTGCTTCATGATCAGCGGCCGCACCTCGGGTTTGATCTCTAGCTTGTCGAAGTCGGCGATCCACCGGTCGGGAGTGAGCAGCGGATAGTCCGACCCGAAAAGCACCCGCTCTTTCAGGAGACTGTTCGCGTACTGCACCAGGCTGGGTGGGAAGTACTTCGGAGACCACCCCGACAGGTCGATGTACACGTTGGGGTTCTTGGACGCCACAGCGAGTGCCTCGTCCTGCCAGGGGAATGACGGATGCGCCATGATGATGCGCAGGTCGGGGAAGTCCACCGCGACATCATCAAGGTGGATCGGGTTGGAGTACTTCAGGCGCAGCCCGCCCGCGCCGCGCACACCTGATCCGATTCCGCTCTGCCCAGTGTGGAAGATGATCGGTACCTGCAGCTGCTGAACCTCTTCGTAGAACGGGTAGACGCTCCGGTCGTTCGGGAAGAAGGCCTGCAGGTTCGGGTGCAGCTTGAAACCGCGGATGCCGCGCTCCACGACCAACCGCCGGGCCTCCTTCACCCCCGCATCGCCCTTTGCCGGGTCGATGCTGCCGAACGGGATGAGCACATCCGGGTTGGCGGCCGCGCCATCGGCGATCTCGTCGTTCGAAATCGCGCGATGGCCGGTGACCGACTCGGAATCGACCGTGAAGACCACCGCGGCCATCGAGCGTTCGCGGTAGTACGACGCAATATCGTCCAGCTTCGGGATGCCCCCGGAGGACTGGAAATGCGCCTTCGCCCCCGCCATCAGCGTGTCGGGCAGCGACGCGTGGCCGTGATCATCCATGTCGATGTGCACGTGCATATCGATCGCGCTGATCGCGTCCACATCGAGCGCCTTCGGGTCGACGCTCATCGTGTCTCGGGCACGTAGGTGAGCGCATTCTTGTACGCGCCGACCGGGATGGTGCCGGGCTGCAGTGCTTCGGGGCGGATCCGCACCCGCAGCTGCTGCCGCACCTGCTCGGCGATGGTGTCGAGCAGCGCGGTCTGCTCGGCGACGGGAACGTCAGCTCGCACCTCGATCTCGACTGGGATCGGGTCATCGAAGCGCACCTGCGCAGCCGTGTCCTTGCGGATGCGCATCGCCCCGGTCAGCCTGCTCTCGCCGATGCCCAGCGCAATCTCGCGGATCGCCGAAGGGAACACATTCATCGCTTTGTAGATCAGCATGTCGTCGGTGCGGCCGATGCAGCGCACAGTGGGGGAGGTGCGCCCGCACGCGCAGTCCACCCCGGTAACGTGCATGTGGTCGCGGGAGCGGAACCGCACCACGGGAGACGCCTCCCGCAGCAGCGTGGTGTACACGGCTTCGCCGGTGGCGCCCGGCACCCAGGGCACGTGCCCCAGAGTGTCTGGGTCGATCAGCTCGACGAGCACACTGGGCGCGGCCGTGAAGTGCATACCCTGGCCGACCGGGCACTCCGCCCACATCGCCGGCAGCACGTCGCCGAGCCCCATGATCTCGCTCACCCGGGTGGCTCCCCACGCGGCGGCGACCTTCTCACGGATCTCGGGCACGCCGAACCCTGGCTCTCCTCCGCCGATGATCGTGCGCACCGACAGGTCAGTGGCGGGCTTGCCGAGCTCCTCGGCCACCCGGTCCGCGAAAAAGGTGGCGAAGGAGGCTGTGCCAACGAACACGTCGACGCCGAGCCGCTCCAGGATCGTCGCGGTGCGCGGCACCGTCTGCCCGCCGACCCAGGCGAGCGTTCCGCCGGCCTCCCTGATGGCGTCGGCGTACGCGATGCCACCGGCGACCATGGGCATGCCGGTGGTCAACGCCACGATGCTCGGCCGGCGCACTCCGGCGGTGAAGAATGCATTGCCGATGCTGTGCTTCCAGCGACCCCAATCAGCGTCGGTCAGGCCAAAGAACACAGGCGTTCCGGTCGTGCCCGACGACGCGATGATCTGCACCAGCTCGCCGGTGGGTGCAGCCTGCAAGCCGCCGAGAGGAGTACCGGGCGTGGCCTGTGCTTGAGCTGCCCGGAGGTGGTCCTTGGTGGTGAACGGGATGCTGGCGAGACTGTCGAGGGATGCCGAGTCCGCGACATCCGCGCCCTGCAAGTGCTCCCGCCATCCGTCCGATGCGGCCGATAGCCGCCGGATGAGCTCCGGCATCTGCTGCAGCTGCGCCGCCTGCGTCTCCTCCCACGGTCGGGTGTCGTTGTCCGCGTCCCAGAGTGCGTCAGTGGGCATGGCGGACCTCCTGCAGAACGAGGTCACGCTTGCCGGGAGAGCCGGCGGCCCCCCGCTTGCCGAGCCCGAACACGCTCGCGGCGACCTGGTCCATCAGCGGCAACGCGGCCGCGGCGGCACGCTTACGCGTGGACCACACCGTCTCGGGGCGGCACTGCAGAAGAATGATATTCGAGCCGTCGGCCAGTTCCCGATCGATTGCGAACTCAATGTCCTGCGGGCCGCCCTGCTGCTTCTCCAAGGCCTTCCCCAACCGCGCCAACTCGAGCACCTCACTGTCGGAGAGGCAGAGTTGCGCGTGTCGGGCGTCCTCGACCGGCGTGGACGTCTGCCCATCGAGGTATTCGATCTTCTTGTCCCCGGGAATGCGGTCGAGCACGGTGAGGCTCACTTTGTCGATCGCGTAGCGGTCGGGTGTGACCTCGCCGCCGACGACGGCCAGGCCGATGCCCCAGCTGGCCTCGACCACGATTCGCGAGCGGTCGCCGGTGGAAGGGCTGAGGGTGAACATGACGCCTGCCGCACGCGATTTGACCGTCTTCTGCACGACGACCGCCATCGACACCGCCAGCGGCGAGAACCCCCGGTCGTGGGCGTACGCCATGGCATGCGCCGTGAACCCGCTTGCCCAGCACCGTTTGACGTGCGCGACGACCTGCTCGGCGCCGGTGATCCCAACATAGGTCTCGTACTCGCCGGCGAAGCTCGAATCGGCGGTGTCCTCAGCGGTCGCGGACGATCGAACGGCGACCGAAAGCTCGGGCACGCCGATCCGCTCGGCCAGGTCCTGGTACGCCGCCGCGATGTCCTCGGCTATCCCGGCGGGCACCGGGGTCTCGGCGAAGATCGCGGCGATCTGGTGCTCGGCGTCGGCCAGGCTGTCCTGCGAGTGCCAGTCGATTGCGTCGACCACGCCCTCGATGTGGGCGTTCAGCTGTGTTTGCTCGAGGAACGCGCGGTGCACTCGCGTGGACACGGTCAGCCAGGGAGCGACGGGGATGCCGCCCGCCGTCATGCGGGCAAGCCCGATGGCCTTGCCGCCCACGAGGCTGAGGTCCGTCGCCTCTGGCGCCGCGGAATCGGTGAGGATTGTCATGCCGCCTCCTCTGCTTCACCGATGATGGTCACCGTGCCGTCGTCTCCGTTGACTCGGATCCGCTGACCGGTCTTGATCCGGCTCGTCGCGAAGCCGGTGCCGACGACGGCGCTCAGCCCGTATTCGCGGCACACGATCGCCGCGTGGCACATCATGCCGCCGATATCGGTGACCACCGCGGATGCCACCGAAAATGCCGCGCCCCACGACGGGGCAGTAATCGGCGCGACCAGGATCTCGCCCGGTTGCAGTTTCGGCAGGTCCTTCTCGGTCAGGATGACCCGGGCCAGACCCTCGACCACGCCAGGCGATGCCGCGGCCCCGGTGAGCGCTCCTTCACCGCTCGACTGGCCGAGCCAGTCGCGGATGCGCTCGGTGGTGACCCCGTAGTTCATGATCGCGAACGGGTCGGTAATCTCCTCCGGAGGGGTGCCGAGGGCGGGCGCGGCCGCCTGCGACCGCAGGGCGGCCATGATGCCCTTGCGCTCAGCAACCTTGGCACGCCACTTCTGCACGCCCCGGGCGGGAACGCCAATCACATGCGCCTGAACCACGTCGGCCAGCACCTCGTCGAGCTCGAACCGGTTCAGCAGGTACATGTCCTCGGCATCGGCGAAGAAGCCAGCCTCGACCAGCCGGGCAGACAGTTCGCGCAGCTTCTGGAAAAACACCGAGTGTGTCCAGTGCTCGACGTAGATGTTGTGCTCTTCGATGAAGGGGAACACCGTGCGGGCGAGCTGTAGCATCCCATCGAACTGCGCCGCCTCGTCTTCGGACAGCAGCCCGCGGTACTCGGCGACGATGTCGTCACGCTCGGCACGGAGTTTGGCGACATCCCGGGCGATCTCTTCGCCGTTCTGCAGCATCTCGATGTACCGCGCGATGCCCGCGAAGGGGATCGACGGGTTCGACAACCAGGTGTCCTGGTCATGAAGGAAGCCGTACTCGGCGAAGTAGTTGAACCACGGGTCCTTCGCGGCCTCCAGCGCGTCGATCCATGCCCGGCCGTTTTCGGTGTCGCGCAGGGTCGCGACAATGGCCGCGGGGTCATCGCCGCTGGCGACAATGCCGTCCACACCGAGTTCGACGGCCTTGCGAGCAAGCCCGCGCAATTCGTCATCCGGACGGAAAGCGAGCACGTCGACGCCGGCGACCATGCGCGCCACCGACTGGTCCGAGATCTCGGGGAAGAACTGCTTACAGGTCTGGAAGAAGGTGATGTAGCCGCCGTAGCCGAGGTTAAGGAACTCGAAGTGGTACTGCCAGGCGACGAAGAAGTCGTCGATCAACTTGTGATAGCTGGCGATCAGGTCCCACGCCGCCGATCGGCCACGGGCTTCGGTAACCACTTCAATGGGTTCGTACTCGGCAAGTTCCGGGAACTCGATGGCCCGCATCGCCTCGACGACGCCGGTCATCTTTTTCTTCCACTTCCCGTACAGTTCGTCCCAGTTGGCGAAGTAATAACCGGCGCGCTCTTGGAAGTGCACGAGTCGCTCGTTGATTACGTCGGAGTCGGTGACGCCGGTGGGGGAGATGTAGACGTACCCGTTGACCACGCGCATGTCCAGACCGAGCGACGTGGGCAGCACGAAGATGCGCGCGCTGTTCTGTCCGGCACCGAGGTACACCGCTTCGGCGCCGATACTGTCAAGCGGGTACACCGCGCGCGACCAGTGCATGGTGTCCGCGAACCAGAGTCGCTCGTCTTCGAGCTGTTCGCCCTCGGCCTGCGAGGTCAGGAAGTACGGATACATCCGCTCCCAGCCCTCGGCCCCGGCGGGCGGCTGGAACTCACGAAGGAACGGGAAACGATCGGAGGTGCTCATGTGGAACTCCTTCAGAGGTAGGGAGATAGCAGTGAGTTGATGTGGCGGACACTGTCCGCCACGAGGTGTGGGCGCAGCTCGGGGCCGAGTCCCGCGACGTCGCTGTCGCGGGTGGCTCCAGTGAGCACCAGGAGCCCGAAGGCGTCCATTTCTTGCGCCAGCCGGAGTTCCGCCGGAGCGTCTCCCACCACCGCCAGAGTCATGTCGGCGCCGCCGAGTTGGCGCCGCAGGGTTTCCGCGAGTGCGGGCGACGGCTTGCCAAGCACCGTCGGCTGCACACCGGTCACCCAGGTGATCGCGTGGGCGATCGCGGCCGAGACACAGATCGACCGGCCGCGTCCGCCATGGAACCACGGCGTGTCCACGGTGACGTACAGCGGGCTGCCGCGGTCGGCGACGGCCAGGCATGCGGCGTTCAGATCCTCGGTGCTGTAGTGATCATCGGCGCCGACCACGACGACGTCCGCCTCGTCCGACGGGTCGGTGACCACCTCGAGGCCCACCTCGCGGATGGGCTCAAGCAGCCCGCTCTCGCCGAGCACGAGGATGCGGCTGCCGGGGTGGTGGTCGGCCAGGTAGAGCGCCGCCGCGCTGCCCGCGGTGAGGAACTCGTCATCCCGAATGTCGAAGCCGAGGCTGCGCAAATGCTGGGCGTACTCGCGTGGCGACTTCTGCGAGGCGTTGGTGCAGACCCGGATCGAGCGGCCCGACTCACGGAGGGCTGCGACGAACTCGATCGCCCCGGGGATGGCCACGCCGCCTGCTCCGCCAGCGCGGGTCGTGCTGACGAGGCATCCGTCCACGTCGAGCACCCACCCGGTGGCCTCGGCAAGACGCTCCATCTCGATCGGTACGGTCGTCGATTCGGTCACGAGCCCGTTCCCCTCTGCACCGTCACGGTGCTGGTCGAACTGGTCACGCTGAACGAGCGAATGTCGGGCGCACCGTTGAGCCCGGCGAGCAGGGTGCGCAGCGACCCGGTCGAGGCGTTGTCTCGCCGTTCGACCATCGCGTCGACCTGCTGGGAAGGCATGAGCGCTCGCATGAGCAGGTCTTCATCGCTGATGCCGATCCCGAACCGCTGCCGCAGCTCCCTGAGGCTGGGAGGATCGGCCGGGTTCTCCCGCTCGCGGGCGCGGTGCGAGCTGGTGGCACGGTCGAGCAGGTCCTGATTCACGTCGCCGGGCATCTCGCCGAACTCGCCGAGCAGTAAGTCGATCACCTCGTCGGAGACGCGCGCGTAGCGCTCCCCGGCCATCACGTTCAGGGTCGCTTGAGTCACGATGTACTGGGCGAACGGGGTCACCACAATCGGCCAACCGAGGTCCTCGCGCACCTGTACCGTCTCGTCGAGCACAGCCGGGAACAGCGCCTCTTGGCCCATCTCGGTCAGCTGCCGGTGCAGGGTCGAGAGCACCCCGCCGGGGATGTTGTGCCGGTAGTAGACCTCGTCGTACTCCGCGGGCACTCCGGCGGGCAGACGGTGCAGCCGGGCGAACCGGCTCATCACTGCGGATGCCTCCGCCATCGCCTCGGCATCGACGTTCACCGTGTGGCCGCGAGCGGCGAGGTTCTCGATCAGCCGCAGCCCGTTGGTGTGCGATGCGCCGTTCGCGAGCGGCGGCAGCGCGGTGTGCAGGATGTCCATCCCGTGGTCGGCCGCTTCGAGCAGGGTGAGCGGTGCCAGCCCGGTGTTGCAGTGCGAGTGGAGCTCGTTCAGGGTCTTGTTGCGCAGGCGTGCGTTCAGTCGCGGCACCATGTCGGCGACCCGTTGCGGGGTCAGCAACCCGGCCGGGTCCTTCAGATAGAGTCCGTCGACGGCATCCGTGTCATCGAGCTGGGCGATCTTGTCGAGGTAATACTCGTCGGTGTGCACCGGGCTGATGCTGTAGCAAATGCCGCCGATGACCTCCTCGAACCCGACGCGCTTGGCCATCTCAGCGGTGCGAATCGTATCGTCCATGTTGTGCATCGGGTCAATCACCCACAGCCGGGTGATCCCGTTTCGGCGGAGCAGGTCGAACGCCAGCTCGAACAGGTTGTCCGGTGTGCGGGTGAAGCTGATGAAGCGCTTACCGGTGGTCAGGAACCCCAGCGTGGTGTCGGGCATGGCGGCGTGCGCGTCGCGCACCCGCTGCCAGGGATCCTCCGAGTGGTAGCGCACCGCGGTCGCGAACATCGTGCTGGTCATCAGCTCAACCGCGTGGTAGCCGACCCGGCCAAGCGACGGCGCCACGTCGGAGACCAGTTTGTTGGTCACCCCGGTTGCGCCCCACAGGCTTTGGTTGCCGTCGCGCAGCGACACATCGACCAGACGGATGTCAGCCATGGACGGCCTCCTTGATCATGCCTTCCAGCCAGTGCGTGGTCACGGTGTTGTTCGCGAAATCCGGATGCCCGGTGATCGCCTGCAGCAGCGGCAGGTTGGTGCGCGGCCCGGCGATCTCGAACCGGTCGAGTGCCTGCCGCACGCGCGACACGGCGTCATCGCGATCACTGCCGAACCCGATCAGCTTGCCCATGAGCGCGTCGTAGTAGGGCGGGAACAGGTAGCCCTCGTAGATGTGTGAGTCGACTCGGAGGCCGCCGGTGGCGGGTGGCCGCCAGCGGATGACGCGTCCGGGGGACGGCTGGAAATCGGCATCCGGATCCTGGGCGGTGATCCGGCATTCTATGGCGTGACCGGACACGGTGACGTCGGCCTGTTCGAAGGAGAGCGGCTCGCCGAAGGCAATGAGTAGCTGCTCGCGCACCAGGTCGACGCCGGTAACGGCTTCCGTGACGGGATGTTCGACCTGCACCCGCGGGTTGACCTCGAGGAAGCTGAGCCGCTCGCGCTGCACGTCGTAGAGGAACTCCACGGTGCCGAGGCTGACGTAGTCGAGCGCGTTGGCGATCCGAAGTGCTGACTCGTGCAGCAACTGCCGGTTCTCGGCGGAAAGGGCGGCGCACGGTGCCTCTTCGATCACCTTCTGGTAGCGGCGCTGCACCGAGCACTCGCGCTCGCCGAGGTGCGCTCGATGGCCGTGCGCGTCGCCGATGACCTGCACCTCGATGTGCTTGGCATCGCGGATGTAGCTCTCGAGGAAGACGGTGCCGTCGCCGAACGCGGACTCCGCCTCGGATGATGCAACGGACCAGGCATTCTCGAGATCGGCGGCGGTTTCGACGAGCTTCATGCCGCGCCCGCCGCCGCCGTGCGCAGCCTTGATCAGCACCGGGTACCCGATCTGCTCGGCGAGGGCCTGCGCCTCGGTCAGGGTGTCGGCCTCGCCGCCCGGAGCCAGCGGAACGCCCAGAGATGCGGCGAGCTCTCGAGCGCGCAGTTTGTCGCCAAGCGCCTCCAGCTGTTCCGCGGTCGGCCCGATGAAGATGATGCCGTTCTCGGCGCAGAGCCGCGCGAGCTCGGGCTGCTCGGACAGGAATCCGTAGCCGGGGTGCAGCGCGGTGCATCCGGTGGCGATGGCGGCGTGCACAACGGTGGGAATGGAAAGGTAACTGTCGGTCGAGCGCGCCGGCCCGATCACCACGGTCCGGTCAGCCCGGCGAGCGCCGAGCGTGTCGGTATCGGCGGCCGAGACGCCGAGCACCGTCTCCACCCCCAGCCGCGCGCAGGCGTCGAGGATCCGCACCGCGATCTCACCGCGGTTGGCGACGAAGACCCGGTGCGAGCTCATGCGGCGGCGTCCGGTCGGATGTTGAACAGCGCCTGCCCGTGCTCGACGAGTTCCCCGTCTCGCACGTGGATGGCGGTGACGACGCCGCCGGTGCCGGCGTGCACGGTGTTCATCAGCTTCATCACCTCGACGATGCACAACGACGACTCGGCGAGAACCGCGGAGCCGATCTCGACGAAGGGCGCCTCCCCGGGCTTAGGCGCGAGGTACACCGTGCCGAGCAGGGGAGCGGTGACCACGACCTCGCCGTCAGTGTGCACAGGCGCGGTCGCTGCAGTGCCAACCGGCGCGGCGGCGGATGCTGGTGTGGGCGCCGGTGCCGCGGGGAGGGCACTCGGTGAGGGGGGAGCCGCCACCGAGTTCGGGGAGACAGCCGGTGCCGGCATGTCGACCGCGCCGCCGCGCCGCACCTCGATGCGCACGTCACCCTTCTCATACAAGAAGTGCGTGAAGTCGGTGTTCTCCAGCGTCTCGATGAAAATCGCGAGTTCCTCGAAATCGATGTCCATCATCCTCCTTGATGACGTGCCGATTGATTGCGTTCACTGTTGTCCCGCAGAACGCATCCGGCAATAAGATTCTTTTGTGCAGAACGCACCGATGCCGCACCGTCCTCCGTACGCGATCGATTCCGTCGACAACGCGTTATGGCTGCTGCAGCTCCTGCGCGACCAGGGCAGCCTGCGAGTTGTCAGCGCCGCCGCGGAGCTGGGGATCGCGCGCTCGACCGTGCACCGTCTGCTGTCGATGCTGGTGTACCGGGGCTTTGCGGTTCAGGACGAGACGCACACCTACCTGCCCGGTCCGGGAATGGACCTCAGCCCGGTACAGACGTCATGGACGCGCGAACTACTCAGCGTGGCGCAACCGTACCTCGATATGCTCGCAGGCCGGCTGAATGAATCGGTCAACCTGATGATCCGGGTCGGTGGCACCGTGCGGTTCCTCGCCACAGTCGAATCCTCCCACCTGCTTCGGGTGAGCGACCGTCAGGGTCAAGTGCTGCCCGCGCGCCTGACCTCGGGCGGCAAAGCCCTGCTCGCGTCGGTGGAAGAGCGTGTGCTCGAGCAGCTCTACCGATCGGCGGGGGCGAACATAGCCGGCGAGGCGCTGTCGGATGACGCGTACTCAGCCTTACGGCGCGAACTGCGGGGGATTGCGCGCCAGGGTTATGCGCTCAATCGCGAGGAGGCCGAGAGCGGCGTCTGCGCGATCGGCGTTACCGTGCGCGGGGCATCCGGACGCGGCATCGCTGCGGTATCTATTGCCACACCAGCGTCACGCTTCCCCGGCTTGCTCACCACTGAGGTGCTCAACCTTGCCTTCCGCGCGCGGGAGGACATCAGCCTTGAACTCGCGGAGCGCGGCATCGACGCGCCCGCATAACGCGCCTCGTTAGTCACGACTTCCTCGCGCAAGATAGAGGGGTGCACGACGAGCCCCTCAGTATTCCGGTCGGCGACGGCAGTGTCTCCGCGCTGTACGCCCGGCCCGAGACCCCGTCCGCCACGCTGGTCATCGCGCATGGTGCCGGCGCCGGCAAGGAACATCCGTTCCTCACCGGATTCAGCCACGCCATGAACGAGGCGGGCGTCGCCACGCTGCGCTTCAACTTCCCGTACCGCGACGCCGGTCGCCGCTTCCCGGACCGACCGCCGGCCGCGATCGCGACCTGGAACGCGGTGACGGATGTCGCCAGGCAGCGTTCCACCGGCGAGCCGGTGTGGGCGGGGGGCAAGTCGTTCGGTGGCCGGATGGCGTCGATGGCCACCGCCGAGGGAATGGATGTCGCGGGCCTGATCTTCCTCGGCTACCCACTGCACCCGCCGGGCAAGCCCGACAAGCTACGCGACGAGCACCTCTACGGGCTGACGCTGCCGATGCTGTTCCTGCAGGGCACCCGCGACCCGTTCGCCACGCCCGACCTGCTCACCGGTGTGGTCGGCCGCATCAGCGCGAACGCGGTGATCGACTGGACCGAGGGCGGCGGCCACTCATTCGAGGTCGCCGGGGCGAAACGCTCGGCGGCCGAGATCGGGGCGTCCCTGGCCCCTACCGTGGCGGAGTTCCTGCGCCAGCACGGCTAGCTCGGAGGCTGCTCAGCGCTCGAGCCGCCGGTACCTCGACGCGTAGTGGATGAGTGGATCGCGGCTCGCGGCCGCGACATCCGTCCCCTGACTTGCCGGCCGCCCCTGACTGAGCACCCGGCCCACCACCAGCTGGTGCGTCGCCGCCAGGTGCACATCCACCGTGCGCAGCTCGAACCAGGCGATGGCGCCGTCGATGATCGCCGCGTCGGTCTGCGGCCCCCGGTGATGCGGCACCTGGTTGAACAGTCCCTCCACCGGCGCGCCCGGGCTCGACAGCCACTTCGCCACCTGCTCCTGATCGCGGTTCAGCAGGCTGAGCGCCCACGTGCCCGAGTCGGCGATCGCCTCCGCGATGCGGGACAGCTCGAACAGGCTCACCAGCATTGTCGGCGGGTCATACGACACGGAGAACCAGGCGCTCACGGTGGCCGCGTAGTCGCGTTCGCCCGCACGGGCGGACACCACGGCGACTCCGGATGCCGCGTACGAGCTGAGCAGGCGATAGCGCTCCTCCGTGATCGGGTCGCTGGCGAGCGGGGTGGCAGCATCCGACATAGCCCCATGATGGCACTCGGCCTGATGCCGGAGCTGCTGGCGGGATGCCGCAATCGCTCGCGCCCGAAAGACACCCCATGCCTAGACTGAGCCATGGCAGTGACGCTGAGAGCTCTCGAGACCGCAGTTCCGCAGACCGTTCTGATCCAGCATGAGGTGCGCGATGTCTTCGCCACCCAACCCGATCTCACCCGCCTCGCGCAGCGTCTGGTGAGCGCCTCGTTTGACGCGTCCGGCATCGAACGGCGGCACAGCGTCATCGACGAGTTCACCTGGGGGCATCAGGCGGAGAAGCCGCAGTTCTTCGACCGCGACCGGCGGTTGCTGCTGGCACCGGGCACCCGGGTGCGCAACGAGTTGTACATCGATCGCGGCGGCAAGCTGTTCGTGGAGGCGGCGCGCAAGGCGCTCGACGCCTGCCCCGACATCGCCGCCCACGACATCACCCATGTGATCACCGTGTCCTGCACCGGGTTCTTCGCCCCCGGCCCCGACTACCTGATCGTGCGTGAGCTCGGACTCGGCGTCGACGTGCAGCGCTACCACCTGGGTTTCATGGGCTGTTACGCCACCATGCCTGCGCTGCGCCTGGCCAAGCAGCTCTGCGAGGCCGACCCGGACGCGGTCGTGCTCGTGGTGAGCGTCGAGGTCTGCACGCTGCACGTGCGCTCCTCCATCGACCCCGACCAGATCGTCGCGGCGTCGCTGTTCGCCGACGGCGCGGGTGCCGCGATCATCAGCCACCGACCCCCGCAGCCGGGCGAACGGGCACTCAACCTCGACGCCTTCGAAACCGTGATCACCCCGGTCGGCGAGGGCGACATGGCCTGGAAGATCGGCGACCAGGGCTTCGAAATGGTGCTCAGCACCTACGTGCCGCACATCATCGACGAGCACATCGAGAGCGCGATCGCCCCGTTGCTGAGCGGCGACGGCAGCACGCGGCAGGATGTCGCGCACTGGGCGATCCACCCCGGAGGCCGCAGCATCCTGGACAAAGTCGAAGCCAAACTCGAGCTCACCGAGGCGCAGCTAGTGCCGTCGCGGCAGACGCTGCGCGACTACGGCAACATGTCGAGCGCCACCGTGCTGTTCGTGCTCAAGCAGATTTTGGAGGCACCCGAAACCGACGTGGGGGAGCGAGTGCTGGCCATGGCATTCGGGCCAGGACTCACGGTGGAAACCGGCCTCATGACGGTGGCCTGATATGGCGCAGCATCTCGCCGGATCAAGCGGCGGCTCGCTCGCCCACCGGGCGACCACGCTGACCGAGCACATGGACGACCCGCACTCCGACCCGCACGCGCTGCGCCGCAGCTACGCCGGGTTCCGGGTGGTCAACCCGCTCGTCTCCGGCTGGCGGCACACCTACCGGCGCCTCATCCGCCCGCTGCTGTCGGCCACCGAACCGCGCACCCTGCTCGACATCGGCTCCGGCGGCGGCGACGTGCCACGAGCGCTGTCTCGCTGGGCGGCGCGGGACGGGTTGATGCTCGAGGTGACCGCGATCGACCCGAATCCGGTCGCGCACGCGTACGCGACATCCCGTCCATCAATGCCGCACGTGCGGTTCCGCCGCGCCTACTCCGCCGACCTGGTTGCCGAGGGGGCGCGGTTCCATTTCGTCACCTCGAACCACATCCTGCATCACCTGAACGACGAGGAACTGCGCGGGGTGATCGCCGACACCGAGACCCTGTGCCTGGTGCTCGCCGCGCACAGCGACATCGCGCGCAGCCGGTTCGCCTACACCGGGTTCGCGCTGGCCACGCCGGCGTTCTTCCCCGGCTCCTACATTCGGCACGACGGGCTCGCGTCGATCCGACGCAGCTACACCGTGCCGGAGTTGAAGGCCGCGCTGCCGGCGCGGTGGCGGGTGATCCCGCAGTCGCCCTCAAGGTTGCTGGCGACGTGGAGTCCGGATGTCGCCGACCGATGACCCGGCGTGAGGTGCCGCCGCCCGAGTCAACGCCGCGCGACGTTCTGATCGTCGGCGGCGGCCCGGTGGGGCTGCTGCTTGCCGTACTGCTCGCCCAGCACGGCATCGACGTGCAGGTGCTGGAACGTCGCGACACCGTGTCGACCCGCACCCGGGCGATCGGCATCCACCCGCCCGCGCTCGCCGTGCTGGCCGAGGCCGGGGTCGCCGACGAGGTGCTGCGACTCTCCGCGCCGATTAGCGAGGGCGTCGCCCGCTCCGGCGGCCGCACCTTGGGTCGCCTGAAGTTTGAGCCGGCGATCCGGTCGCTGCCGCAGTGGCAGACCGAGCAGCTGCTGCGCGCCCGACTGGAACGGCTGCGACCGGGCGCCCTGCGGCTGGGCGTCGAGGCGCTGCGGATCGCGCACGGCGACGGCATCGTGCGGGTGGTCACCGCCGACGACATCCTGGACGCGCGCTTCGTGGTGGCCGCGGACGGCGCCCGCAGCCGGATCCGCGACTCGGTGGGCATCGGCTGGAGGCCACTCGCCGGACGCGCGCACTACCTGATGGCTGACCTTCCCGACACCAGCCGCTACGGCTCGACCGCCGTGCTGTCGTTCGAGCGTGCTGGGGTGGTCGAGTCGTTTTCGATGCCCGGGAACCGGCGCCGCTGGGTGGCGCTCACCGAGTCGTCGGTGTCGAGCCCAACGGTCAACAAGCTGGCCGACATCGTGAAGCGGCGCACCGGCGACACGATCGTCGTCGACGGAGACGCCAGCGCCTTCGAGGCCCGGCAGCACCTGGCGACGCGGATGGTGCGCGGCCGGATGGCCCTGGTGGGCGACGCCGGGCACGAGATCAGCCCGATCGGCGGGCAGGGCATGAACCTGGGCTGGTTGGATGCCGCGGACCTGGCGAGCACTCTGGCGGAGGCGCTGCGGCATTCGGAGTCCGACCTGTTCGCCGGCCTGATGCTCACCGGCTACGACCGGCGGCGCAGACGGTCGGCATGGATCGCCGCGCGGCAAGCCGGCTTCAACATGGCGATGGGCCGCCCGGCCGGAGGGGTGGCGCTCGCCGCGCGTACCGCCCTGATGCGTACCTTGGCCTCCCCGCCCACCCGAGCCCTGCTCGCCAAGGCATTCACGATGCGCTGGCTATGAGCCGCCCGCCTGCGGCCGCACTGTTCTCGTTGGTTGAGGAGCGCCGGCGAGCGTCTCGAAACCGCCTCACCCAGCGGGGCACCTCGCGCCCCTCGTGGGTCGAAACCTCAGACCGGCTCGTGCGGGTTCGCCAGCACCCAGGCGCGCTGCGCGCGGGTCAGCGCGTTGAACACCAGCCGGTACGAACTCGCGGTCAGTTCGAGCACGAGGTCTTCCGGCACGCTGCCGTCGAGCGCCACCGTGATCCAGTGCTGCTTGTTCAGGTGGTAGCCGGGGGTGATGCCAGAGAACGCGCGGCGAAGCCCCTCGCTCTCGTCCGGGTCACACTTGAGGCTGACCGAGCTGCCACTGTCGCTGCACAGCGCGAAGATGCGGCCGCCCACCTTGTACACGCGGGTGCCCGGGCCGAACGGGTATGACGGATGGGCGCCGGGCAGGTCGCGGAGTATGTCCTCGAGCGCTGGCGCCAGCATGTCAGCCCTTCGCGCGGGCCCGGCGCTCGGCATCGCGAGCCTTGATGCGGGCGTTCTCGGCGTGCACCTCGGCCTGGGTGCCCCGTTCGGTGCGCAGCCAGTCGGGCTGGTCCTCGAGCAGTTCCTGGATCTGCGCCGAGGTCAGCGGCTCGGTCATTCCGCCGCGGGCGAGCCCGGACACCGACACCCCAAGCTTGTGTGCCACGACCGGCCGCGGGTGCGGTCCGTTCTTGCGCAGCTCTTCGAGCCACGCCGGCGGGTTGGTCTCGAGTTCGGTCATTTCTTCACGCGTCACCACACCTTCCTGGAACTCCGACGGCGTTGCCGGCAGGTAGATGCCCAGCTTCTTCGCCGCGGTAGCGGGCTTCATGTTCTGGGATGACGACGAGGAACTCATGTATCAAAGCGTACGCTGTGAGCACCATGCCTCGCTTCTCGCTCGCCTACATGCCCGGCGTGACCCCCACCAAATGGGTGCGCATCTGGAACGAGCGGCAGCCTGATGTGCCGCTCGATTTGCTGATGACGGATGTCGACAGCCAAGTCGCCGCGCTCCGTGACGGTCGCGCCGACATGTCGCTGGTGCGGCTGCCGATCGACCGCGAGGGGCTGAACCTCATCGCACTGTACGAGGAAGTCCCGGTCGTGGTGCTGCCGAAGGACCACGCCGCGACCGCGTTTGACGAGGTCACCCTGGACCAGCTGGCCGAGGAAACCTGGCTCGACTTTCCCGAGCTCACCGACGAGGAACGCATCGACGTTGCCGCGACCGGCGCCGGCATCCTGGTGGTGCCGCAGTCGATTGCGCGGCTGTACGCCCGCAAAGACCTGACGTACCGGCCTGTGACGGATGCCGAGTCCACCGAGGTGGCGCTGGCCTGGCTGGTCGACACCGCGGCCGACCCCGACCTGATCGAGGAGTTCATCGGCATCGTGCGTGGCCGTACCGCCCGCTCGTCTCGCGCCGTGCCGACACCGCCGACCGAGAAGCCGAAGCGGGAACCTGCCGCGGCGAAGACACCGAAGAAGCACGCGCCGCGGCGGGCTCCGCGGCAGTCATCTGGTGCCCCGAAGCGCAAGAAGCGCCGCTAAGTCCTACCCGGTGAGCCCTCTCCGGCGGGAACGGGATGGATCAGCAAGCGCCCCAGAACCCGGCCCCGCCGGTGCTCGCGGCCTGCTCCGCCGCGCTGAGCGCCGGCCAGTATGCGTCGTTGGCGCCGATCCGCACCGCCTCGGCGTAGCCCTGCTCGACCAGGTTGAGGTTGACGAAGGTGCCGTCGGCCGACCACAGGTAGAGCAGCTCGCGCCCGTACTGGTCCCGTGGTTCCTCGTCGTGCGTCGCCCACACCTCGGTGCCCTCGGGCAGCAGGGCACGCAACCGATCACGGGCCTCGTCGGCGTAGCATTCGCTGTCGAGCTCCGGGGTGTCGATACCGAGCAGACGAACCTTCAGCTCCGCGCCGACCTGATCGGTCACGAACAGGGTGTCGCCGTCGTGCACGTAGTCGACGCGCAGGCGCACGGCATCCGCGGGGCGCGTCACCACCGCGGCATCCGGCACCGTTTCGGACGAACCCGGCAGTAACCCCGAACTGCCACCCTGCTCGCTGCCGCTCTGTGCCGGGCGGATCAGCTGCGACGCCACAACCAGGGCAATCGCGACAACCGCCAGCAGAACCAGACAGCGGATCACAGTCTTCATCGAGGCGAGCCTAGTGCCCCGGTATCTCGACCGATTCTCACCTGACCACTAGGCTGCCCCCTGAGTGAAGGGGGCACCCATGAAGGACTCTGAACCGAGGATCGATCCGCGCTATAACCCCGTCTTCCAGCCCGGGTATGACCACGCGATACACGGCTCGCCGACTCGCCTGCGTCCGGTCGGGGCCGTCCGCAAGGTGCTGTCGCGGGAGCCGTACGTGAGCACCGAGCCGGCCCGGGTTGCGCCTCTCGCCGCGCCGCAATCCGGGGAACTTCCGCCGCGTGATGCGACACCGTACGCCGCGGCGCTGACGACCGCGGAAACCGCAGACCGCCCGACCTTCCTGGTTCACGGCAACCCGTTCTTGCGCGCATTGTGGGTGGTCGGCCCTGCCCTTAGCGTGTTCGGTTTGTGGGCCCAGTGGCAGTCGGTGAGCATGTCATGGGGTGGATTCAGCGGCACCGGCCAGCCCCGGCCTGAAGATTATGTGCTGCCGCAGTTCCTCGCCGGGCTGGGCCCGTGGTGCACAGTGCTGGGGCTTGCAACCATCGTGACTGTCCTCATACTGCATGCCCTGACGTGGCGGTCGCGGGATGAGTAGTCGGTTCGCTGTGGCCTGGCTCGTCGTCGCTCTGGCCGGTGCCGCAACGACTGCACTCTTCTTCGCCGAGACCGCGTCCTTTGCCGAGAGCGCCGACTCGACGTTCGGAAATGTCTTGGTGGGAGGTGACTTCGTCGCATATGGCCTGGAGGCCTCGACTGTCGCACCGGTAGTCATGTACTCGTTGCCGTTCGTCACGGCGGCCGCGCTCATTGTTGCGGTGAGCCTTGCACTGCTGTTCGTGCACGCGATGCGCTGGCGTCCGCGAGGCAGAAATGCCGACGCCCCGGTGGTCGCAGCATGACGAACCAACCGCGCCGCGCTTATCCCCGCGGTGACGGCGTGGGCGATCGGCCGAGCAGTTGCCTGCCCAGCAGCCACGCCACGGCGGCGTAGGGCACCGTGATCAGCAGCACCGCGATGAGGGCGAGCAGGACCGAGAGCGTGCCGAGGGCGAGGGGTGCCTGACCGGTGTAGGCCTGAGTGGCGATCACCGCCAGCAGCAGGGAGTAGCCGGCGATGGCCGACCACACCGCGAGCACGCGCCGCTGCGGCGTCCATCCGGTGGCCTGCACCAGCAACCCGAGCAGCGGAAGCACCTGCAGTGCATGCATCGCGACCCCGTGTGGTGACTTCAGGATGCCGGCCTCACCGAAGAGCACGCCATGCGGCCCCAGCACGGCGGCGGTGTTGCCGGCGGACAGGGCGCGATCGGCCTGCATGATGATCATGAGGCCGAGCGCCTGGCCGACCGCGAGCAGAACCAATCCCGCCCGGATCGACAGCGCCATGCCGGGAGCGGTCGTGGTGATCGAGGTGAAGCTCAGGATGGTCAGCACCACGATCACGGTCGCCACCACGATCACCAGGCTGCCCATGGCGTCGAACACCGCGCGGTCGAACGGCGTGGCGTCGTTGAAGTGGGACGGCACCCCGCGCCATGCCTGCATGGTGATGAGCACGGTTTCCACCACGCTGGCAACGGCCAAGGGCCCGAGCAGCAGCCAGGCCAGCCACGGGCGCATCCGGATCTGGGTGGCGATGAGCGCGATCGTGACGCAGGTGATTCCGAACGAGAACCCGAACAGAACGGGCTTCCGGAAGGAGACCGGCCCGTCCCACGACGTGCCGGACAGCAGGAAGACGACGCCGTGAACGGCGGCGGAGAGCAGCAGTATTAGGCCGGCCACGGCCAGAACACGGTGCGGAGCGGGAAGGCGCAGGGCTGGGAGGTTCCGGAAGCGCAGCGATGCCTGTTCGGTTGACGACGGCATAGCCCCATCGTCACTCTCCGCGGGCGCTCCCGCAACAGGTGCGAGTTTGCCGCACGATGAACGCCGAGGTTCTGCTGTTCGCGCTCCTGGGGTTCCTCGAACCCCCGCACCTTCAGCCGGACCCAATGCTGCAACGCGCCCCCCAGAACCTAGCGCTGGCAGGCCGGGCAGTAGTAGGTGTCCCGCTCCGTCAGCTCGTTCGGCCCGAGCGAGCCCTTACGGATCGGGGTTCCGCAGCGCCGGCAGGGTTGCCGCTCGCGGTGACTCACCCAGGTGCGCTCGCCGCGGCGCAGGTTGCCGGTGGTCACCCGGTCGGCGCGGTCGCGGTTGGCCATGATCAGGCGGTGCGCCAGCCCGATCATCGCGGGCAGGTCGTCGACGTCGCCGACCGGGCGCTCCGGCAGCACGCCACGCAGGAACAGCACCTCGTTGCGGTACACGGTGCCGAGCCCGGCGATGTTCCGCTGGTCGATCAACGCGACTCCGATCGGCACCTCTGGCGAGGCGAGGATGCGGCGCAGCGCCTCGTCGGCGTCCCATTCGGGGCTGAGGATGTCGGGTCCGAGGTAACCCACGACATCCGCCTCGTCAGCCGTTGGCAGCACCTCGACCAGCCCGAGCTGGAAGCCCACCGCGGTGTGCTCCGCGGTGGCGAGCACGATGCGGGCCTGCCACGCCGGCCGGCTCCAGCGCTCGCCCGGTGCGAAGACCCGCCAGGAGCCTTCCATTTTCAGGTGCGTGTGGATGGTTGTGTCGCCCACTCTGGTGAGCAGGTGCTTGCCGCGCGATACCACGTCGTGCACTCTCTGCCCGGTGAGATCCACGGTGGCGAACTGCGGAACGCGGATGTCGCAGACCGTGAGCACTCCGCCTGCCAGCGCCTCGTTGAGGCGCCGCGCGGTGCGGTAGACGGTGTCGCCCTCAGGCACGCAGTCTCAGCCCCTGCGGAGTGGGCACGAACCCGGCCCGCTGCAACGCGTCGCCGAGGTCTGTGCCGAGCGCGAACTCGCCGTCGATCTTCTCGATCCGCATCCGGCCGAGCCCCGCCCGCACAGTCTGGGCGAGTGACGCCGCCGCGGCATCCAGCGCGACATCCGTGAACGAGAGCACGGTCTTGCCGCCGCGCTCCACGTACAGCGTCAACGCCCCGTCGACGATGACCACCAGGGCGCCCGCCTTGCGACCCGGCCGATGTCCGGTTTTCGCTGCCCCCGCTGGTTGAGGAGCACCGCGAGCTTGCGGGCGCTGCGTCACTTCGAGACGGCCGCGGGCGGCCTCCTCAGCACGGCGCTCGAAACTCGGCCACGGCAGCGCCGCGCCGAACGGGTTCGCCGGGTCGGTCGCGGCGAGGGTGATGGCCACCGGTTCGCCGCGAGATGACCCGGCGTCGACGTCATCCGGTTCGCGGCTGAAGCGGCGCAGTCGGTCGACGGTGGGGCCGGTGGCGAACTGGGCGGCGCCGAGTCCTTCCACGAAGTAGCCTCGCCGGGCGCGGCCGGTCTCCTCGAAGCCGCGCAGCACCTTGTAGACCAGGCTGAAGCCGCCGGGCACGCCCTCGGCCATCACGGCACCACGGGTGACCACGCCATATCGCTCCAGCAGCCGCTCGGCGGTGGCGGCGGCGCGCACGGTGGTGCTCACCTCGACCGGAGGCACCAGCGACCAGCGGCCGGAGACCGTGGGCGGTCCGGACTGGCTCGGCATCGACAGCCGGCCGCGGCCGCGATAGGCGCGCGCCCGCGGTTGCCTGGTGCGCGTGGCGCCGCCGATCTGGCTTCGCAGCGGAGCGAAGGTGTCGTTGGTGACGCGGCCGGCCCAGACCAGATCCCAGAGGGCGGTGGCGAGGTCCTTGTCGTCGATGAGACCGGCGGAGGCGCCGACCGCGCCAGCCAGCTGGCGGAAGAAGAAGGCTCCACCGTTCGACAGGGTGCGCAGGATGGCTTCATGCAGTGGGTCGCCGGCGGTGACGCCGATCGGCTCACCTTCCGGGGTCTCCACGAGTTGCACGCCGCCGGGTTCGGGCTCCAGAACCGGCAGGGTGAGGTGCGCCGAGTCGGCCAGGTGCAGGCTCACCCAGCCGTCGTTGCCGGCCAGTGAGCCGGCGCCGGCCCAGAGCACCTCCCCGGTGGTGGTCAGTTCGTCGAGCCAGGCGGGGGAGTACGAGCGCAGCCGGGCGGGCAGCACGAGCGACTCCCAGGCGGAGGCGGGCAGCGGCACTCCGGCGAGTTGGTCGATCACCTGTACCAGCCCGTCGATGCCGGTGAGTCGACCGCCGACCTGCTGCCACTCCGGCAGGAACCGGGCGAGGGTGTCGGGGCTGACCGGTTCCACCTCGTGGCGCAGGGCCGCGAGCGACCGGCTGCGCAGTCGCCGCAGGATCTCGGCATCCACCCATTCGCTGCCGCTGGCATCGGGCCGGAACTCGCCCTCGGTGACCCGACGGTCGGCAGCGAGGCGGCGCAGGCTGTCGAGCACCACGGCCTGGCCGAGGCCGAACCGGGTGGCGGCATCCGCCACCGTGAACGGGCCGTGGGTGCGCGCGTAGCGGCTGATCAGGTCGCCGACCGGGTCGGGCACCGGTTCGATGAACGCGGAGGGCACCCCGATCGGCAGGGCCACCCCGAGTGCGTCGCGCAGCCGGCTGGCGTCCTCGATCACCGCCCAGCGCGGGTTGCCCGCGATCTGCACCGGCAGCACCCGGTTGGAGCGGGCGAGGTCCTCGAGCAGGGGCTGCAGTCCCGCGGCATCGGCGATCGTCGGCACGGTGCGCTGCCGGATCTCCTCCAGCGCCAACGGCCCGAGCAGGCGCAACAGGTCGACCAGGCCCTCGGCATCCTTCGCTTTGCGATCCTCGACCAGTCGCTGCAGTTCCCGCTCGGTCTGCTCGATCACGCCCGCGTCGAGCAGTTCGCGCAGCTCGGCCCGGCCGAGCAGCTCGGCGAGCAGGGTGGGGTCGAGCGACAGCGCCGCGGCGCGGCGTTCGGCGAGCGGCGAGTCGCCTTCGTACATGAACGCGGCGACGTAGCCGAACAGCAGCGACCGCGCGAACGGGGAGGCCTGCTCGGTCTCGGTCTCCACGATGCGAATGCGCCGGGACGCGATCTCACCGGCCAGCTCGGTCAGCGCGGGCAGGTCGTAGACGTCTTGCAGTACTTCGCGCACGGTCTCGAGCACGATCGGGAAACTCGGGAACTTGCGTGCCACCTCGAGCAGTTGCGAGGCCCGCTGCCGTTGCTGCCAGAGCGGCGAGCGGCGGCCGGGGTTGTACCGCGGCAGCAGCAGCGCCCGCGCGGCGCACTCCCGGAACCGGGAGGCGAACAGCGCCGAACCGCCCACCTCGGCGGTCACCAGGTCGGAGAGTTCGGATGCCTCGAACGCGAACAGTTCGGCGCCGGGCGGCTCGGCATCCGTTTCCGGCAGGCGCACCACGATGCCGTCGTCGCCGGCCATCGCGGCGCCGTCGAACGAGTACCGCTCGCGCACCCGCGCCCCCACGGCGAGGGCCCACGGCGCGTGTACCTTCATGCCATACGGCGAGTGCAGGATGACGCGCCAGTCGCCGAGTTCGTCGCGGAAGCGCTCCACCACCAGGGTTTTGTCGGTGGGAACGTGCCCGGTGGCCTTCTTCTGGTCGTCGACGAAGGCCAGCAGGTTGTCCACCGCGCGCTCGTCGAGGCCGATGCCGGCGAGCCTGGTACGGATGCCGGGGTTCGAGTCGGCCACATCGCGGGTGAACGCACCGATCGCCTTGCCGAGCTCGGCGGGTCGGCCGAGGGTGTCGCCCTTCCAGAACGGAACCCGGCCGGGTTGCCCGAACGCCGGACTCACCATCACCCGGTCGTGGGTGATCTCCTCGATCCGCCAGCTGGTGGTGCCGAGGGCGAAGACATCGCCGACTCGGGACTCGTAGACCATCTCCTCGTCCAGCTCGCCGACCCGTCCACCGCCCCGACCGCCGGCGCTCGAACTGGCCGCGGCGCCCACCATGAACACGCCGAACAGTCCGCGGTCGGGGATGGTGCCGCCGCTGGTCACCGCCAGGCGTTGCGCGCCCGGACGGCCGGTGAGCTTGCCGGACACCCGATCCCAGACGATGCGCGGGCGCAGTTCGGCGAACTCGTCGCTCGGGTAGCGTCCGCTGAGCAGGTCGAGGGTGGCCTCGTAGGCGCTGCGCGGCAGAGTGGCGAACGGGGCACTGCGGCGCACGGTATCGAACCAGTCCTCGATGTCCAACGGCTCAAGCGCCAGCGCTGCGACGGTCTGCTGGGCGAGGATATCGAGCGGGTTCTGCGGGATCGTCATCTGCTCGATCAGCCCAGACGTCATCCGCTCGCTCACCACGGTCACGTGGATCAGGTCGGCCCGGTGCTGCGGCATCAGCACACCCTTGGAAATCTCGCCCACCTGGTGCCCGGCGCGACCGATGCGCTGCAAACCGCTTGCCACCGACGGCGGCGACTCCACCTGGATCACCAGGTCGACGGCGCCCATGTCGATGCCGAGCTCGAGCGACGAGGTGGCCACCACGCAGCGCAGCCGGCCGCTCTTCAGCTCGTCCTCGATCACGGCCCGCTGGTCTTTCGACACTGAGCCGTGGTGGGCGCGGGCAAGCAACGGCTCGGCGCCGGATGTCGCGCCAGACTGCCCCATGATCGCCGCGGGTGGCCCGGCCATTCCCGCTGGTTGAGGAGCGCCCGATGAAGTCGGCCGCGTCTCGAAACCCACCGCCACCGGTTCAACCAGCGGAAGGGCGCCCGCGGCATCCAACCGCTCCTCGTAAATCTCGTTCAGCCGCGCCGTCAACCGCTCGGCCAGCCGGCGCGAGTTCGCGAACACGATCGTGGACCGGTGACGCAGCACCTGGTCGACGATCTCCTCCTCCACATGCGGCCAGATCGAGCCCTGAGCGTCGGTGCCCTCGGCCGAGGTGGTGCCGAGTTCGGTCATGTCCTCGACCGGCACGACCACGCTCAGGTCGAACGTCTTCGGTGACTTCGGCGCCACGATCGCCACCGGCGAGCGGCCACCGAGGAATCGCGCCACCTCTTCCTGCGGACGCACCGTCGCCGACAACCCGATCCGCTGCGCCGGCTTCGGCAACAGCTCGTCGAGCCGCTCCAGTGACACGGCCAGGTGCGCGCCGCGCTTGGTGGCGGCGACGGCGTGCACCTCGTCCACGATCACCGTGTCGACGCTCGTCAGCGTCTCGCGGGCGGCGCTGGTCAGCATCAGATAGAGCGACTCCGGCGTGGTGATCAGGATGTCGGGAGGCCGGCGCAGCAGCATCCGCCGTTCCTGGCTCGTGGTGTCACCCGATCGCACGCCGACCGTGACGTCGGGAGCGGGCAGCCCGAGCCGGCGGGCGGTCTGCGTCACCCCGACCAGCGGGGAGCGCAGGTTGCGTTCCACGTCGACGCCGAGCGCCTTCAGCGGGGAGATGTAGAGCACCCGGGTGCGGTGCTGCGGGTCTTCCGGTGGCGGCGATGAGGCCAGCTGGTCGATCGCCCAGAGGAATGCCGCCAGGGTCTTGCCCGATCCGGTCGGCGCAACCACCAGGGCGTGCGAGCCGTCCGACACCGCCTCCCAGGCGCCCAGCTGCGCGGCGGTCGGCGCCGGGAAGGCGCCGGTGAACCACTCGCGGGTCGCGGGGGAGAATCGATCGAGCACGGTGCTCATCCGTCTATCTTCTCGGATGCCGCTGACATCCGCCGCCACGGGAACCCAAATGCCGCGGCATCCCTACCGCTGCGCCAGCTGCGCCGTGCCGCGCGAGCTTACAGCTGCGCGGTGATGAACGCCGCCACGTCGGTGATCTCCTGCTGCGACACCGAGTGCGGCATGCCCTCGTAGATGCGGCGAGTGAGCGTGGTGTGCTCGGGCAGCCAGGCGTCGGTGTACGCCCGAAACTCGGGGTTGATCACCTGGTCGGCGGTGCCAAAGCCCCAGAACACCGGCGGCTTCAGCTCGGCGAGCTTGTCGTCGCCGGCGTGCGCGGCGGGGATGACGAAGCCGGAGAGGTTGACGGCGTAACTGAACTGCTCCGGCCGGTGCCGCAGCAGCTGCGCGCTCATCGCGCCGCCCTGCGAGAAGCCGAGCAGGCCGACCGACTGGAAGCTCTGCTCGTCAAGCCAGTTGAGCACCGCGACCGTGGCGAGGTTCGCCGCCGGCTCGCGGTCGCCGGTGGCTTCGAACCAGGCGTATCCGCCGCCGTAGGCGAGCGGCGCGCGCAGCGAGGCGATCACCGGTTCCAGCGGCAGGTAGGAGGAGAGGCCGAACAGGTCGCTCTCGTTGGAGCCGAGTCCGTGCAGCAGCACCAGCAGTGGGCGCCCAGCGCGCTCCGATTCCGGTGCCGACCATACAACCGCGTCCGCGTCAATCTTCATGAACCAACCGCCTTTTCGTTCGAGTGCCCCAACGTCGAACTGTACCGGCGCATTCCCGGCTGTCCCGCGCCGATGTCACCCGGTGAGAGCCCGGGCGGGTAAGAATGGAGTGTGAGCACGGTAGGAACGCCTGACCCGAATTCCGCCTGGCTGTCTGATGAGGAGTTGGAGGCAACCCGCAGGCGGCTTCCGCTGTTGTATGTCGAGGCCGTTCCGGTGCGCGTCGACGGGCTCGGCACCGTGACCGAGGTCGGCGTGCTGCTGCGGGCGAACACCATCGGCGAGATCACCCGCACCATTGTCTCCGGCCGGGTGATGTACGGCGAAACGCTGCGCGATGCGCTGTTCCGGCACCTCGAGAAGGACCTCGGACCGATGGCCTTCCCGCTGCTGCCCGCCTCGCCCGTGCCGTTCCAGGTCGCCGAGTACTTCCCCTGGCCCGGCAGCAGCCCGTTCCATGACGAACGGCAGCACGCCGTGTCACTCGCCTACGTGGTGCCGGTGACCGGCACCTGCGAGCCGCGCCCCGATGCCCTCGAGCTCACGTGGATGTCGCCCGAAGAGGCAGCATCCACTGCGACATCCGCCGAGATGGAAGGCGGCCGCGGCGTTCTGCTGCGCGCAGCCCTCGCCTCGGTGGGTGTGCTGCCGTGATCGATCGCGGCACCCACCCCACCATCATCGGCAGCCAGACGGTCCACCTGCCCAAGGTCGCCCTGAATGAGAGCGTCACCGTCGCGCTGATGATCACGGTCGATCTAGGCGTGCGATTCATGGATGTCGCCTGCCGCGACCTCGCCGATGAGGTGCGGCATCTCGCCCCCGACGTGATCGTGTCGGTGGCGACCATGGGCATCCCGATCGGTCTCGGCGTGAGCCGGGAGTTGCACCTCGACGACTACGTGATCCTGCAGAAGCAGCCCAAGTACCACTTGCGCGACAGCATCCGCGAGCCCGTGGAGTCGATCACGACCAAGGGCGAGCAGCAGCTCATCCTCGACGAGCGACGGGAGCCGCTGTTGCGCGGCCGGCGCGTGGTGCTCGTCGACGATGTGATCTCCACCGGCTCCTCGACCCTGGCCGCGCTGCGGCTGCTCGACCGCGTCGGCGCCCAGGTCGTGGGTATCGGCGCGTTCCTCACCGAGAGCGACGAGTGGCGCGAGAACCTCGGCGAGTGGGCGTCGTTGGTGAAGGCGCTCGGGCACATTCCGCTCTTCGAGTCCTGATGCCCCGCTGCTGAAGTCTGCGCTTCGGCCCTTGGCGAGGCGAGTGCAGGGCCACACGGCAGACCTCACGGGCAAGTCGATGCCCGCACCACGCAAAAGTGCCCGCTTGTCACGAGTGCGCCTGCGCGAGCAGGCACTGTCGTGACAAACGGGCACTCACACTAGTGCGGCCGTGTGACCCGGGGTGCTGGTTAGCCCTGGGCCCGACGGTTCGGGCGGCGCTCGCCGTTCGAGGTCGGGGTCGAGGTGCTGAAAGTGCGTGACGAGCCGCCCGCCGCAGCGCCACTGCGGCGCGAGCGAGGAGCGTGCGAGCCCTCGGAGCCGCCGGAGCGTCCGTGCCCGACCGGAGCCTGGTCAGACGAGCGACGCTGACCCGAGCCGCCAGCAGCGCCGGCACCGGAGCGACCGGATGCCGCTGCCGCGGTGCGACCCGAACGATCGATGCGACCCGAGCCGGCACCGTTGCCGCCACGAGCGGCGCGCTTGCGCTGCGCGTTGGCGCCCTGCGACTGTCCGCCACCGGTCTGCACCACGCGCGGCGCGGGCTTCACATAGGCGGCGATATCGCCGACCAGGGAGTCAACGGCGGCGGAGCTGGCGGTGACCCGCTGCGGGGTCACGCTGATTCCGGCCTTGCGCAGCAGCTGCGCGACATCCTTCGCCTGCGAGCCCATCATGATCGTGACCACGTCGCCGGCGCTGCCGGCACGAGCGGTACGACCGGAGCGGTGCAGGTATGCCTTGTGCTCCATCGGCGGGTCGACGTGGATGACCAGTTCGACGTTGTCGACGTGCACGCCGCGGGCCGCGACATCCGTCGCCACCAGCACGCGCGCCGAGCCGTCGCTGAACGCGGCCAGGTTGCGGTCTCGCTGCGGCTGCGACAGGTTGCCGTGCAGGTCGACGGAGGGAATGCCGGCGTCCGTCAGCTGCTTGGCCAGCTTCTTGGCGTGGTGCTTGGTGCGCATGAAGAGGATGCGACGGCCGGTGCCGGAGGCAAGCTTCTGCACCAGCGCGGTCTTGGCGTCGGCGCCGCCGTCGACCTCGAACACGTGGTGGGTCATCGCGGCGACGGGGGAGTTGGCCTCGTCGACCGAGTGCAGCACCTCGTTGTGGAGGAACTTCTTGACCAGCTTGTCCACGCCGTTGTCGAGGGTGGCGCTGAACAGCAGGCGCTGGCCGCCCTCAGGGGTGGCGTTCATGATGCGGGTGACGCCGGGCAGGAAGCCGAGGTCGGCCATGTGGTCGGCCTCATCGAGGACGGTGATCTCGACGGCGTCGAGGTTGACGAAGTTCTGCTTCATCAGGTCTTCGAGACGGCCGGGGCAGGCCACGACGATGTCGACGCCCGCCTTGAGCGCGGCAACCTGACGGTTCTGCGAGACGCCACCGAAGATGGTGGTGGTCTTCAGGCCGTACGCGTCGGCGAGCGGCTGCATGGCGGCCTGAATCTGGGTGGCCAGCTCACGGGTCGGTGCGAGCACGAGTCCGAGTGGGCGTCCCGGGCGGCGCTTGCCGCCGGCGAGCTTGCCGCCGAGGCGGGCGACCATCGGGATGGAGAACGCCAGCGTCTTGCCGGAGCCGGTCTTGCCGCGGCCGAGCACGTCGCGGCCGCTCAGGGTGTCGGGCAGGGTGTCGACCTGGATCGGGAACGCCGTGGTCTTGTCATCGGCCGCAAGGGCGGTGACGATCGGCGCGGGAACGCCGAGGGCAGCGAAGGTTGTTTCAGACAAAGAGGGGTACCTATTCGTTGGTTCCCCTGGGCGAAGGCGTGCTCGGTAGTCGAGCTCGAAACCCCGGGGATTGATGGCGAGAGTGCCAACCGGCACTATCGATCGCCGTGAGAAAGATATCTACGAATCGGACCAGTTGTGAGCTGAATCCGATGAGAAGAGGAAGCGTTCTACGACGCAGTAATCGCGATGCTGCGTTTACAAGTGGGTCCAGACTACAGGATGTCGCTGACTTCTGCTCGCGAACCCTCAACGCTCGTCGGTGAACCGGGCTCCCACCTGGTGTCGCAGCTCGTCGAGCAGCTCCATCACTCGCACGCTTTCGTCGAGTCCGAGCAACGGTGATTCGCTGAGCCCCTCGGCCAGGTAGCGCGCCATCGCCGCTACCTGGAACACCATCCCGTCGCGACCCGGATGACGCTGGTCATCGCGACTGAGCCGCTGCCGCCCGTCCGCCGAGACCAGGGTCAGCGGCGCCGGGTCGTTGAACACGGCATCCACCTCGATCCGTGCCAGCGAGCCGCTGACGGCCGCCCGCCCGCTGCCCACTCCGCGCCAGGTCGTGTCGATCACGCCACGCGCACCGCCCGGGGTGATCAGTACCGCGGACACGGTGTCCTCCACGCCCGACTCGGCGAACGTGCCGACGCCGCGCACCGCGGAGATCTCACCGAGCAGACCGGCCGCGAACGACAGCGGGTACACCCCGATGTCGAGCAGCACGCCGCCGCCGAGCGACGGCTCGAACAACCGGCTTCCGGCCTCGAACGGAATCGGGAACCCGTACTGCGCCACGACACTGTCGATCTCGCCGAGCACCCCGTCGGCAAGCAACACGTCGAGCACCTGCCGGTGCGGCAGGTACCGGGTCTTCATCGCCTCCATCACAAACACGCCGGCCGATCGGCTGTGATTCCGGATGTCGCGGGCCTCGGCCCCGGTCCGCGTGAACGCCTTCTCCAGCAGCGTCGGCACGCCGGCCTCGATCGCCAGCAGTGTGTTCGCGTGGTGCTCGCTCATCGGGGTGGCGATGTACACCGCGTCGATGCCAGGGTCGGCGAGCAGCGCCGCGTAGGACCCGTGGCTGCGCTCGAGCCCGAAGCGCTGCGCGAAGTCGGCCGCTCGCGCGGCATCCCGGGAGCCGACCGCGACAACCTGTTGGTCGGTGTGTCTGCCCAGCGCGGAGACGAAATCGGCAGCGATCAGGCCGGGCCCGAGGATGCCCCAGCGCAGCACCGGCGCGTCACGCGGGTCCGGATCGGTGGGGACGGGCAGGGCGCTCGGGAAGGCCATGCGACCCATCATGACGGATGCGACATCCGCTGGCCCGCAGCCCCGCTAGTCTCGCAGCGTGGAAATTGCAGCCGACCAAGGTAAGTATCAGGTGCGCTTTGAGTGGGGAACGGCCGGCGCCGCCGCCACCCAGTCCGGCGCCGACGCGGTGATCTGGGTTGACCAGCTCGCCACGGGCGACACGGAACGCCCGCTGCCGGAGCCGGACGGCGCACTGGTGCTCGCCACCGTGCAGAACGCCAAGGCCGTAGCCGACTGGGTGCTGGCGCGCCAGCACGAGCGCGGCGGGCGGTTCATGGTCACCGTGATCGCTGCCGGTGATTCCCGAGCGGACGGGGCCGACCGGTTCGCCGTGGAAGACCTGCTGGCCGCGGGTGCGGTGATCGATGCGCTGACCGAGGTCGGCCTCGACCACTGCTCACCCGAAGCCGCCGCCGCATCCGCCGCGTACAGCGGACTCACCCAGGCGCTCAAACACCTGATCAAGAACTCGGTCAGCGGCGTGCAGGCCGGCCTGACCGCGCTCGATCTCAGCCCGACCGACGTGGTGACCGTACTGAAGGAGCCGGCCCCCGCCGCATGACCAGGGAATGCCGCCCGCCCGTCAGGGGTTTACGTATGATGTGTCGCTCAGCTCGTTCAGCGGCACGATCGTAGCCACCGAGGAAGGGACACCATGAAGGCAATTCTGGGCAACACCGTGATCGCCGAAGCGCACCGGGACGACCTGATCCGCATCGAGGGCAACTGGTACTTTCCGCCGGCCGCGGTGAACACGGCGCTGCTGGAGAAGTCCGACACCCCGTACACCTGCGCCTGGAAGGGCGACGCCCAGTACTTCACGGTGAAGACCGGCGAGGCCGAGTCCGTCGACGCGGCGTTCAGCTACCCGGCGCCGCACGCGTCATCCTTCGACCGGGTCGGCCAGGACTTCAGCAACTACGTGGCGTTCTGGAAGGACGTGCGCGTCGTCGAGTAGGCGGCGGACTGCGGCCGCGTTTAGCGGACCAGCCGCACCTCGAGGAGCTGCTCGCCGAGGAACTCCTCCACGTGCTCCGCGCCGTCGGGCGTGAAGCCGTTGCGCTTGTAGAAGCTGTGGGCGCGCGGGTTGTCCTTGGCCACCCACAGGTACCCGGGTCGGTCAGCACAGGCCGCCTCGAACAATCGCTGGCCGATGCCGGTGCCCTGGTACTCCTTGAGCAGATAGATGAAATACAGCTCACGGTCTCGCGGGGCGTCGTCCGTGTCCCGGGCCGGGCCCGATCCGACGAAACCGACGATCTCGCCGTCGACCAGCGCGGCGAACTGGTTGTATTCGGCGCCGAGGTTTGCCCAGTGCGTCCACAGTTCGGCCATCCGCCGCGGCGACAGCTTGGACAGCGCGGCCTGGCTGATCAGGTGGTCGTAGGTCTGGTGCCAGCACGTGGCGTGCACCCTGCCGAGGGATTCGGCGTCGACGTCACGCACCGGGCGGATGATCACGGTATGCCCGGTCAGGCTGGTGTGGTGGGTCACGTCGGTGTGGTCGGTCACGTCGGTGTGGTCGGTCAGGTTGGTCTCGTCGGGAACAGCTGCATTGGTGCTCATCCGCCGAGGTTACGACGAGCCCCACCCGAATCTGAAATCGAACGCGCCCGGTGCGCCCGCACCTTCGCCCGGTTGCCGCAGCGCTGCATCGAGCACCAGCGGCGGTTGCTCGACCGCGACTCGTCAAAAAACACCAGTTCGCAGTCGTCGGCGGTGCAGAAGCGGATGCGTCCGGCCCCGCGCTCGCCGAACAGGTCGACGGCGTCACGCGCCACCGTTGAGAGCGCCTGGCCGATTCGCACCCGGCCTGCGCCGGCCTGTCGTCTGCCGCCGCCGAGCGCCGGTGGAATGTCCGGCGTTGCTGCAAACAGGTTGACGGTGTCGATGTCGTCGGCGTCGGGCGCTGAGCCGGATGCCGCGGCGGCGGCGACCCGGCCGATGACCGTCCGCAGCTCGCGGGCGTCGGCCAGCTCGCGCTCGCTCGATTCGCCCTGCAGGCGGTCGAAGCGCGCGCCGAGCCACGCGTCGAGGTCGGCCTGGTTGACGAGCGAGCTGTACGAGAAGTCGAGGCTGAGTGCGCCCGAGTCGAAGAATGACCCGTCGGGAAGGTGCTGTCCGGTTACCACGTAACCACTATAGAGAGTTACTCAGCTCCCTTCGTTTGTGCTAGAGCGACCGCTGCACCCAGCGAATGGCGTTGGCCGGGTCGTAGCGGCGGGAGCATTTGCCGCAGGCCAGCGTGCGGTTCGGGCGTCGGTAGCGGTAATGCTCATGCCCGCGCGGGCAGACTCCCACCCAGGGCGCCAGTTCGCTGGCGATCGGTCCGTCGTGCAGTCGTTTGCCCTCGTAGCCGAGGTCGCTGGCGATCGCCTTCCAGCGTGGGCCGTGCCCGGCCTTGTGCCCGGCCATGGCGTGCGCCACCTCATGCAGCAACACCTGGTGGATCGCGTCATCCTCGAACCGGGCGGCGAGATAACGCGACACGGTGATGCGCTTCGCCGTGTAGTTGCAGAGCCCCGCCCGCGTTTTGGCGTTGTCGAACCCGAACGACCACTCGGTCGGGTTCAGGTGCAGCGCGATCAGGGCGTTGGCCCAGGTGCGCACGCGGATGAGGTCAGCCACGAGACGAGATTAACCCCGCCCGGATGGGAACCGGCAGCACTACCTGCCCGCGGGGAAATCCACAGGCATCGGCGGAGCGGATGTCGGCGGGTCGGCCAGGAACGATTCGGTGACGCTGATCGACATCATCGAGCTGTCGATCTGGTTGGCGGGAGCCTTGATGCGCACCCGGATCGTCAGCGCGGCCCGGAAGTCGCGCAGCGCGGCTTCGTACTCCGTCTGGTCGAAGTGCACCTTGCCGCGGTGCTGAAGCGCGAACGCCTCCGCGCTGGCCCACTCGTGCCGGCCGGCCTCCATGACGCAGTCGCTGAGCTCCACCAGTGCGGCCTCGAACTTGCCCTGCGAGCGCTGCACTTGAGCTCGGCGCACCCTGGCGAAGACCAAGGCCTCGCGGTCGCCGCCGAACCGCGCCTGACGCACGGCCTCGTTGGCGACGTCCCATGCCTCGTCCAGCCGGTTGGCCAGTCGCAGCAGGCCGACCTTTTCGTTCAGCGCGGCCGAACTGCGCAGGTCGCCCAATTCATCCAGACGCTCCGCTAGTGCGGCCAGGTCGACCTTCTCTTGCAGAGTGACCGGGTCGTATCCCAGAACGATGCTCACGTGTGCCCCTCGATTGTTGCCCCTCTCAGGTTAACCCGCCGCGAGCTGCTCCAGCCGCACCTCGAGCAGCTTGTCGTCGCCTTCTCTCGGCGTGCCGCGGGCCGTGTTGTTGGTGAGCAGCCACAAGTTGCCATCCGGTCCCTCGACTGCGTCGCGCAACCGGCCGAACTCCCCGCGGAACCACTCGACGGCTTCGACGCTCTCGGATTGCGGGTAGATCGCCCACAGCCGCTCCCCGCGGAGCGCGGCGAGGAACAGCGTGTCGCGGATGAAGAGCAGGCCGCTCGGACTGGCGTCGGTGGTCGACCACTCGTACACCGGGTTGATGAACCCGTCGCGGTCGGCGATGCCCTCCACCACCGGCCAGCCGTAGTTGCCGCCGGGGCTGATGATGTTCAGCTCGTCCCACGTGTTCTGGCCGAACTCCGAGGACCACAGGCGTGCGTCGTCGTCCCAGGCGAGGCCCTGCGGGTTGCGATGCCCGAACGAGTACACCGGGCTGTCGACGAACGGGTTGTCGGCGGGAACGGCGCCGTCGGGGGTGACCCGCAGAATCTTGCCGGCGAGGGATGCGACATCCTGCGCCGCATTCGGATTGCCGGCGTCGCCGGTGGTGATGTAGAGCATGCCGTCCGGGCCGAACTCGATGCGCCCGCCGTTGTGATTGCCGGATTTCGGGATGCCGGTGACGATGTCGCTCGGCGGGCCGAGGGCCAGGTCGCCGGGGGAGCCGATGAGCTCGAGCCGGATCACGCGGTTGTCGTTGGCGGTCGTGGTGTACGCGTAGAGCCAGCGTTCCTCCGAGGTCGTGGCGAGACCGAGCAGGCCGCCCTCACCCCCGGGCTGCACGCCCGGCACGGTGCCGACCTCGCGCA
>JBEVDR010000037.1:0-3289 GCA_040513215.1 Microbacteriaceae bacterium
GCCAAGGTCAACGGACGGCTCGTGCCGCTGGAGAGCTCGCTCAGCACCGGCGACGTCGTGGAGGTCTTCACCTCCAAGAACCCGGACTCCGGTCCGAGCCAGGACTGGCTGAACTTCGTCAAGAGTCCCCGCGCGCGCAACAAGATCCGCCAGTGGTTCACCAAGGAACGCCGCGACGAGGCCATCGAGCAGGGCCGCGACGCCATCGCCCGGGCGATGCGCAAGCAGAACCTGCCGCTGCAGAAGCTGATGAACCAGGACTCGTTCGCCGAGGTCGCCGCGGTCATGCGCTACGAAGACGTCTCGGCGCTGTACGCCGCCGTCGGCGAGGGGCATGTCTCCACCCAGTCGGTGCTGGAGAAGGTCGTCGCCACCCTGCAGAGCGTGGAGGAGAGCGACGCCACCGACCTGCCGTTCACCCCGAACGGGCGCACGCAGACGCTGCGCAACAACGACTCCGGCATCCTGGTCCGCGGCGCTCCCGACATCCTCGTCAAGCTGGCCCGTTGTTGCACCCCCGTACCCGGTGACAAGATCGTGGGCTTCATCACCCGCGGTTCCGGTGTGTCCGTGCACCAGTTCGATTGCCACAACGTGCAGGAGCTGCTCAAGGAGCCGGAGCGGATGATCGACGTCGACTGGGCGCCGACCTCCAAGAGCCTGTTCCTGGTGCAGATCCAGATCGAGGCGCTCGACCGCTCCGGCCTGCTCTCCGACGTCACGAGGGTGCTCTCGGAGCACCACGTCAACATCCTGTCGGCGACGGTGCACACGTCAAGCGACCGCCTGGCGATCAGCCGGTTCGTGTTCGAGATGGGTGACACCACCCACCTGGACCGGGTGTTGAACGCCGTGCGCCGGATCGACGCCGTCTACGACGTGTACCGGGTCAGCGACGGCTGAGCCGGCCAGCAGCCGGACGGCGTCGTGCAGTTGCGCGGCGGCGATCCGGCCGAACGAGATGCCGCGCGGGCCCGCCGGGATGGGTTCGGCACCGCTCTGCCCGGCCCGCGCCAGCAGCGCGGCGATCAGGTCGGTGTCCGCGCGATGCCCTGGTGCGGATCCCCACCGGGCCAGGTCCACCGCGGTGCGGAGCGGAGTGGTCACGAGCAGGCGCCCCAGCCGGACCGAGTCGAGGGCGCTCAGCCGCACCTCGCGGACGGTTGATCCGGAACCGGGGCGGTTGCCGCTGCGGGCTGTCACGTCCACACAGAACTGGTGCTCCGCCGGCTCGGGAGCCAGTCCGTAGATCCAGGCGGCCGTGAGCCGCTCGGCGATGCCGCGGGTGGGAGCGGTCCGCTGCAGGGCGCCCGCGCGGGTTTCCGGGCCGTCAGGGGCGTCGACCGGGCACCAGGAGCCGGCCAGGGCGAAGAGTTCGCCGTCGAGCCGGGCAGAGGCCAGTTCGGCCAGCGGAAGGTCGGCTTCGGTCAGCACCACGGGAACCAGGGGAGTCATCGCACCAGCGTGCGCGACCGTCGGTGGCACACGAAACGGGACCGGCGAATCTGTGGATAGATTCGCGGGTCCCGTTCTGTGGACGGCGCCGAGTCTTACTGGCCGATGGCCTTCAACCACGCCTTACGGGTCTCGAGCGCCTCGGTGGCGTCCTTGATCTTGCGGGCGTCCTTGGTCTCCTCCGCGGCGGCCAGTTCGGCTTCCAGCTTGGCGATCGCATCGTGCAGCTGGCCGGCGAGACCTTCGGCGCGGGCCTTGGTCTCGGGGTTGTTGCGCTTCCAGTGATCGTCGTCGAGCTTGCGGACGGCGGCTTCCACCTTGCGCATGCGCTCCTCGACCGGCTTGACCTGGTCGCGGGGGACCTTGCCGGCGGCGTCCCAGCGGCGCTGGATGGAGCTGAGCTGCTCGCGGGCCTTGACCCGGTCGGTCTCGGTGAGCAGGGTTTCGGCCTCGGTGAGCAGGTCGAGCTTGACGACGAGGTTTCCGGCGAACTCCTCGTTGTCCTGGGCGTCGATCTCGCTCTTCACCGAGTAGAGCACGTCACCGGCGGCCTTGAACTTCGCCCACATGGCGTCGTCCTGCTTCTTGCCGGAGCGGCCGGCGGCCTTCCAGTCCTCGAGCAGGTTGCGGTAGGCGGGGATGCCGTCAGCACCCTGCGGAGCCAGGGCTTCGGCCTTCTCGATCAGCTGCTGCTTGCGGTTGCGGACGTCCTTGTGGGCGCTGTCCAGCTCGGCGAAGAACGCCTTACGGTTCTGCTCGATCGTGGTGCGGGCGGCGCGGAATCGCTTCCACAGCTCGTTGGCCTCACCCTTGGGGATGCGCGGAGCGTCGTGCTGGTGGGCCTGCCATTTGGCGAAGAGTGCGTCGAGGGCAGCGCTGGTCTGCTTCCACTGCGTCTTGGCGGGGTCTTCGGCGGCGAGGCGCTCGGCCTCTTCGACGATCGCGGCACGTTCGGCCACGGCAGCCGCGCCGGCGGCCTTGGCCTCAACGCTCTGCTGCTCGGTGAGCTCGGAGACCGTGCCGCCGAGCGCGCCGAGGCGTTCGGCGAGGGCGGCGAGGTTGCCGACGGCGTTCGCCGAGGCGACCGACTTCGAGAGGTTGGCGACCGACTTGGCGATGTCCGCTGCGGGCGCACCACCCTTCGCACGCTGCTCGAGCAGGGTGACCTGCCCGTTGAGCTCGACGTACTTGCGCTCGAAGTAGGCCAGAGCCTCCTCCGGGGTCGCATCCGGGTACTGGCCTACGGCGCGCTCACCGTCGGCTTCGCGCACGTAGACAGTGCCGGTTTCGTCTACGCGACCCCATGGTTGCTGATCTGTCGTAGTCAAGAGCCTCACCTTAATGATTTGGTTGATTCCCCGAAGGCGGTGATACCCGCTGCGGGTGAATCCCTGGACATGCCGGTACTGACACAAGCCAATACCCGCACAAGCCTATTGCAAGCCCGCGCGTCGGTCGTCGGAATCGACCGAACTGTTATCGCAGGACGGAATTACTGGACGGTGAATGCCGTGATGGTGGTGGGAATCACCGGTGCGCCGTCGGTGCCGCCGTCAGCGACGCCGCCGGCGACGATGCCCGACTTGAGCTCGTCCAATCCGCTGGTGACCGTGCCGATCACCGTGTACCCGCCGGCCTCGCTGGCCGGAATGGTGGTGTCCTCGTAGACGACGAAGAACTGGCTGCCGTGGCTGTACCCGTCCGCGGCCCTGGCCATGGCGATCGTTCCGGCCGGGTAGAGGTCGTCGGCCGGGGCATTCTCCACCGGTCCGTAGAAGTAGTTCGGGCCGCCGGTGCCGTCGCCGACGGGGTCGCCGCACTGCAGCACGGAGAA